>JACQYG010000028.1 GCA_016208345.1 Chloroflexota bacterium | reverse complement strand
GCAGGGCATACTCGTCGGCCAGCTTCTCTCGCCAGCGAGAGTAGGCGTTTGCCAGAGGCATCGTCGCCAGAGCGAAGCCTCCCAAAGACGTGGCCAGGAGCGGGAAGGCGGCGATGTCGTCCAGGCCGCTGAAGTCCCAGCGCGCCACCGCCCAGGCCAGGAATCGGGCGGCGACCCACAAGCCACCCCACAGAAGCGGGCCACTCACCAGCACGCTCTTCCATATGTCCCCATGCACGTGGTGGGCCAGTTCGTGAGCCAGGATCACTTCCACCTCGTCCTGTGTGTCGTGCGCCAACAAAGTGTCGCTCAAGACGATGCGTTGGGTGTTGCCCCAGCCCATGAGGGAAGCGTTGGCAGCGGTGGTCTTGCGGGAGAAGTCCAACGTGAAGACGCCTCGCACCTGGGTGCCGGCCTGCTGAACCATGCGAGTAAGTCGCCTGACCAACTCCGCATCGGCCACGGGTGTCATCTTGAAGAAGATGGGCACGATGACCACCGGGTATAGGTTAGCCAGCACAACGGTGAAGAAAACGAGGAAGGCTCCAGCCCAGAGCCACCATGTGGTTGGAGCCATGGCCAGGAGGGCATAGAACACCTCCCCCACCACCAGGCCCAGGATCAGGTTAAGGAGACCAGCTTTGCCCAGGTCGGCCAGCCAGGCCCAGAAGGTCTGAACGGAGAGGTCATAGCGCCGGGAGAGGCGATGGGGTCGGCCAGCCAGGCCCAGAAGGTCTGAACGGAGAGGTCATAGCGCCGGGAGAGGCGATGGGCCAGAAAGTCCAAAGGAAACGTGATCACGGCGTAGCCCAGAGCGAAGAGAGTCAAGTAGAGGGCTACTAGAACTGGCCGGAAAGGGGTAAGGGTCGCCAGGATCGTGCCCAGGTTACGGGACAGGCCGGTGAGCAGCCAGGCCAGGACATAAGTGCCCAAGACCGTCAGATTCGCGGCCAGGAGAAGGTGCTGGGCCCGGGCGTAGGCCACGGCCCGTTTCTGGCGTTCCGGGTCAATGCTACTCATAATATTTTTGCGCGTGATTAAACGCGCGCCGTGCGTTTCCGCGCCATTACAGGGTGCTATAGTTGAACCTTCAAATTTGGTTTATAAGGTTCAACTAAACGCGGATCTCAACGCCGTGAGCTCGGTCGTCAGTCAAGATCTCAAAAGCAGCGCGATGTTTGGCCTCATCGCTAGATCATTTCCACCCACAGCAATCTTTAGAACGGCTGCCGGATCTCCACCAGTGGAAACCTACCTTGATCATGGACTCTCCTGCCAGGTGCCGCGACCTCGCCAGCGGATCGCCTCATAAAAAGACAGGAAAAGGATGAACCAGAAGGCGTACCCGAAATAGGCCACCAGCGGTACCCCAAGAAGCTTAGGCTCAAGCCAGAAAAGGTTGCGGTATGTCCAGGCATCCATGGCCAGGTTGAGGTTCTCCCAGAGAACGGCCAGGACACTCGCCGGGATCAACATGGCAAATACCGGTAGCCAGTCGCCTTGGAGGAAGGCCTTCAACAAGCCCCGGCGGCCCCGAGTGTGCTCTACGTATTCCAGGAACAGCCAGAGGCCGGAGAAACCGGCGATGACCCCTTGTCCCCAGATCCCCACGTACATCTTCACAAAAAGCGACGCTGCTACGAAGAAGGCCCCCGCCGCGCCCAGTAGGGGGAAGGTGCGGCGTTGCGCCTCCACGGTCAGGATCCTCATCCCCAGGGCCCGAGAACGACCCAGCAGCAGCACAAAGACCCGGTACGAGCTGTAGATGGCCGGCAGGCAAAGGCCCCAGCCCAGGTATAGCGATATCGCGGCCGCTATGCCCCCCACCGAGACATACTCCAGGATGCCGCTGACGGTAACCATCTGGAAATCCAGCACCAATCCCAAGAAGGCTCCAAGAGGGAGCATTTCGACCCACAAGGGCCAGCGGCGCAGGAGAGAAAGGCCCGAGAGCCGGTATTCCAGGCCATCGGATACGAGCCAAAAGCCCAGCGGAAAAAGGGCATGGGAGTAGAAAAGCCTGGTGGAGACGCCCCAGGCGGCCGAGCCTGACATCACCAGCACCCCGGCCAGTATTTCCAGGACCCACATCTTGCCCGGCCCCGTCCCGAAAGAAATCCCGCTTCTTTACCAGTAAAGAATACCCCTACAACGCCAAGGACTCGCCCAGGGCCACCACCCTCACCCGGATGCCCGTGCCCTCCAGGCCAGAGGCGAAGTAATCAGGCCGTTCGGTATGTATCGGCACCAGCATCTCGGGCTCGATGATCCTGGCGAGCTCCAAGAGCTCCGGCCCGCTGGCATGGCCGGAGGCGTGAAGGTTTCCATGCTCCTCTCCGACGAAGCGCAGGTGGAAATGCTCTAGCCAACACTTAAGTCGTTTCATGTCGATCTCCTGTTCTTCGTCGTAGGCCTCGGAGGAGGAGTAGATGTAAACCCCTTCTGACGGATCGATGTCGATGAGCTCATTGATGTCAAAAAAGCTCAAGCACAGAAGGAATCCACGGGGGTCTTCGTGGACCTGGGATGCGGTCAGGACCTTGTTGGCACATCTCTGGCGCAACTCTTCTTCCCAGCCGGCCACGGTGCCCTTCCGCTCGTTGTAAATGAACATGTCCTCGGTGTCGTTCACTGTAGGAACCGTGGGGTTGGCCAGATGCATGGCCTCCAGCAGATAGGCATCCTTGAGGGTCACCGCCAGCCGGCGTTTGGTGGCCCGGGCCACCTCCAGGAATGTCAGCAGCCTCTCCACATTGCGCGGGCCGAAGTCCCCGATGAGAAGCCCTGGGGCCTGAGCAGCTACAGCCAAAGCCTCAGCCAGCACCATCTCCTCGGTGATGCGCTCCTCTCTGCGCGCCCGGGTACCCTCGCAGAGCAGGAGCTTGGGTTCAAGGGCTCGGGCCTCTTCGGCGAACTGCCGGGTGAGTTCGCCTTGCGTGCCATGGAGGCGCAGGTCGCCGGTGTGCACGGGTCCCAGCTCTTGGTCTTGGCGGGGTTTTTATGCCAGAAAGCCATTAGCTCTGGCGGGATGGATGCGGCGTCCAGCCAGACGAATGGACGCTGTCGGGCGGAGCGGCCGGAGCGCAGGAGATCCCCGGTCAGCTCGCGCTGGCTCAAATAGGCCACCTCTCGCTCGAAATCCGCCGGGCTGGAGTCCTGCATCGCCCTGGCTATCAGGGCGGTCATGGTAGAGGCGAAAATCGGGATGTCCGGGCGGAGGAATGAAATATAGCCACTGTGGTCCACGTG
Organism: Chloroflexota bacterium; assembly: GCA_016208345.1. Taxonomy (GTDB): domain Bacteria; phylum Chloroflexota; class DTOL01; order DTOL01; family JACQYG01; genus JACQYG01. The sequence goes on along the minus strand of JACQYG010000028.1, from coordinate 6,429 downwards.
AGCGTGGGAGAGCAAAACGCCGTTCAGGGACAGCTCACGGCCCAAGGGTGATGCCGCCACCCGGTCCCAGACCTGGGGAGTGACTACCAGATCCTCCCGATAGATGCCCCTCAAAGGCGGCAGAAGTTCCATCTCCAGGAGGTCCAGAAGCCCGGCCACGGAACGCGGTTTCAGGTATTCCTCGAAATACAGCCCTCGTTTGCCGAAGGAGGTGCCAAAATCCAGGAACACGTTGGTGGCCTGTTCCAGGTCCTCTAGAAGTATCTTGTTGCCACCGATGGTCCCCACGCCATCGTAAAAGGTCAGTCGCACTGCCACCATCATGCCTCCATCCCGAGACCTGTCCGTGGACCAGCACCTCAGCCCCGCAGGCATTATAGCACGGCAGGGTCGAGAGGCTCAAATCCTCATCAGTTCGTTCGGCAGTTGTACTGCCGGACGCCGGGGGCCGCAGTGCAACTGCGCCCCAACAACAAGGAGCAGAGGCTCAAATCCTTTACCAGTAAAGAACTCCAGACAAGATTGCACGCTGGAGTAAGCTGTGATACACTTATGATGAACACCAGGTAGCGGCGGTCGTAGCCATGTCGAGTCGCCAGATCATCTGTGTGGACCTGGATGCCTTTTTCTGCTCCGTGGAGGAATTGCTTGACCCTAGCCTCAAGGGTAAGCCCATCATCGTAGGAGCTGATCCCCGAGGGCGAGGGGTGGTGTCCTCCGCCTCCTATGCCGCCCGGGAGTACGGCGTTCGCTCCGCCATGCCCATCTCACGGGCTGCCCGGCTCTGCCCCCATGCCATCTTCCTGCCGGTGCGCCATGGAGTCTACGGCGAATACTCCCAAAAAGTGATGTCGGTGCTAGCCGAGTACACGCCGCTGTTCGAGCCGGTCTCCATAGACGAGGCCTTCCTGGACGTTACCCTGAGCCAGGACCTCTTTGGGTCGGCGGAACAGATTGGGAAGGAGATCCAGCGCCGCATCCGCCAGGACATCGGCCTGCCCGCCTCCTTGGGCATAGCAACCAACAAGCTGGTGGCCAAAATCGCCTCAGACCTGGGCAAGCCCAGTGGCTTCGTCCAGGTACCATCCGGCACTGAAGCGGCCTTCCTGGCCCCCCTGCCGGTGGAAAAGCTGTGGGGGGTCGGACTCAAGACGGCCCAGCGCCTGCATGCCCTGGGGTTTCACACAATCGGGGACCTGGCCCAGGCTCCGGCGGACAAGCTCCAGCGGGAGTTCGGCGTTAATGGCCTGGCCCTGCACCAACACGCCTTGGGAATAGATGATAGCCCGGTAAAGCCTGGGGGTCCCCCCAAATCGGTCAGCCAGGAGCATACCTTTCCCCAGGACGTCTCGGCCGAGGCCGAGATCGGGCGTCATCTCCTGCATCTGTCCCAGGGGGTAGCACACCAACTGCGCTCCCAAGGGTTCCAGGCCCGGACTGTGGTGTTGAAGCTCCGGTATCACGATTTCGCCACCATCACGCGCAGCGTCACCCTGGAAGCGCCCACCGACCTGGATCACAAGATCTTTGACTCGGTCCTGGGCCTCTTTAGGAAACACTGGCGCCAGGGCGATAAGATCAGGCTGGTGGGGGTGGGCGCCCACAACCTGGTACCAGAGACCGCCTACCAACTGGGCCTTTTCGGCCCGGGGGAGGAGAGGTACGGCCGGCTACACCGCACCGTTGACGCCATCAGGCAGAAATACGGCGACGACATCATCGTGCCGGCGGCACTTGTGGGCACCGGGGAGGGGAGCCAGCCAAAAGGGAAGCGCGACTCTGGGGCTCCCCGGTCCCTGCCGGCCTAGAGATCCTGCCCGCACGGCTTCCTATCACGATAACATACCAGGAGCGAACGGAATGAGGGGGATGACATCTCGAGCGATGGTACGCCAGGCTTCTGTGGCCGTGGTTCTCATCCTGCCTCTCCTTCTGGTGGCCTGTGGCCAGACGGCGGTGCCCAGCCCCACGCCACAGCCAACACCTACTGTCACCATCGCCCCAACCCGGGCGCCAACGCCTACGTTTACCCCCGAGCCCACACCTGTGCCCACCGAAACCCCTGAGCCCACCCCGCCCGTGCCCACTCGGCCGGCGGAGATTCGGGTCAGCGCCTGGGCGATGAAGCCAACCTTGCTGAACTTGCAGTTGACGGTCTACAGCCGGATCGCCAGGGGCACCGAGCCAGTGAGCGGCGCCACCAGGAAGGCGTGCTTGGGCCCCTCTAACTGCCGCCAGGCCATGGCGCTCAGCGATGCCAACGGGGAAAACACGGTGAGCTTCGATCCTACCGAGTTACCCACCCAGGCGCCGGTCTTCGACGTATACGTGACCTACCAGGGGAAGACATATTACACCCAGGCCTATTTGACGCCCTGAGATCCCCGGGGTGCTTATATTTACTAGTAAAGTAATCACCTGGCGTCCAGGAACGTCACGGAAAGCCGGTAGAGGGGCTCCAAGAGCGGCCGGGGGAAAAGGCCCAACACTACGGCAGCGGCGGCCATAGCGGCCAGGAGCACCTGGACGTCCACCGGCAGCGTGATGGCCTGACCCGCCTTGAGCGGCGCCCAGAACGTAAAGTAGAAGCCTTTGGCCAGCCCCAGATAGGCCAGGCCGCTGGCCAGAAGGGCCAACCCGTCGAACCAGGGCACCATAGCGGTGAAGCCTTGCCTCACCAGCCACGGGGCCACGAAGCCGGCGGTTAAGGGTGCCCCAAGGGCCATCAAGCCACCCAGCCCAAACCCCACCGCGGCCACGGACGCCCCGCTGACCAGCCAGGTCCTCTTCTCCGCCTTACGCCCCCCCTGACCAACTCATTGTTGCCCCAGAGCCAGCTCTGGCCACGCGTGAGAGCAATGAACAGCACCAGTGTCGAGGCCGGCACCACGACCGTGGCAATGGTGACCCCCAGACGATGGCCATAGGCACCTATCCAATCGAGCCAGAAATGCAGAGGCACCGCCGAGGTGGCGATGGCCAGGGCCAGGGCAACTAACACCACGATGACCCTGACCAATGACACGTTGTCCGGGGCCAAGGCATAGGTTTGGATGAGCGGAAAAGCCAGGCTCAACGAACCACCGCCTACCATCATGAAGGCCAGGTAGCCCAGGGCCGAATGACCCGCGGGCCTTCCGCGCCCGGATACCCCAAAGGCGATGGCTATGGCGCTGGCGACGATGAGGCTGGCCTGAACGAGAAGGTCGCTGGACAACAAGGCCAGGGAGATGCCGCTCTGAACAGTCAACCCCACCAAGAGGATACCCCGGTCGGAATGTAGCCGGCCGTGGATGACCAGGGCCAGGCCAAGCACCACATAGATGAGGGCCAGAGCCCACCGGTTGAAAGCCACCACTCTCAGCTCCAACCCCCAAAGGGACCAGGCTATTCCCGGAGGCGCTCCCAGCAACCATCGGATCTCGAACAGTGACACCAGGGCCACGAGCACCGAGGGCCAGGCGTAGCCCGCGATGCGCCGTGGCAGCAATAGCAAGAGCGCCGCGGCCAGAACAGGGGCGAGAAAGAGTACACCGGGATGGTTCAACCGGTAGCCTCCGTTACGGGGACCGCCAGGTAGGCGACCGCCAGGGCTATCGTGATGTCCACCAGGCTATGGAGAGCCAGGAACCAGTAACTGGAGTTTCCACCCAAGAACGAGAATGCCACGTAGAATCCCAGGTGAACCAGGAGCAGGCCCACGCCGGCGCTCACGGTATATCTGGGATGAGAGATCAAGAGTGCCCCAATGGCCAGAAGCCAATACCAGAGGGCATTGGGGACAAACGGCAGTTCAACGAAGGGGGCAGTGAGTGTCAGGCCGTACACCCCAGCCAGGGCCATGAGCAAGACCGAAAGGCGGAAAACGGGCCCCAGCCCCCAGAGTCCCCAGTCGGTTTCGTCAAACAGACGTTGTCCTCTGCCGGACCGTAGGCCATAAACCGATAGCCACAATATGGATGAGACCACCGCACCGGTCAGTGCCAGCGTCAGGGCCGTGCCGGGCAAGGCGGAGGAGGCTACGAACAGGCCGCCCAGGAGAAACAAAAAGAAGGGCGCCGATGCTACCCAGCGAGGGTCTTTGACCAGGAACAGGGAGCCAGTCCCCGCCACCATAGTGATCAAGATGGCATCTCGGGCGATGGCCGGCATCTCAACCTCTGTCGGATGTCCAGATCTTCTTTACTGGAAAAGAAGCAGGCTTCTTACGGCTTTACTCGCATCGGTCGGCAGCCCTGCCTGGTTCAAGGCGTTCTTCAAAACCCGCGAGTCATATCCTTTTTGACGGAGGCAAGCGGCTATCTCCTGAACCCGCGCCTCTCGGCCGGGCATGAGATAATAGGCAACCAACTGCGCCTCCAGCGGCACCACCGGGAGCTCGAGCCCGAAGAGCGGCACCAGGCGGGGCCGTTTCCAGGCCTCCCAGGCCACGGCGCCACCCGGTCCGACGATGACCAGCCCGCCCACGACCTCTACCGGCACGCCACCCACCTCGAACCGTCCCAGGTGGCTCTTGAGTACGCCAGACTCCCTCCAAGATACAGGAGACCGTTCGTACTCTTTCAGGATGCCACCTATCTGGTAGGCGCCGTCAGCGCTGGTTAGGATGTCAATATCCGCAGGCACCAGAGACATTCCTTGAAGTAGCGAAGCGCTGCTCCCAGCAATGGCCCACGGAGCCGATGTGGCCGCCAATTTGCTCGCCAGGATGAAAAGGGCCTGGCGTAATCCTGCTGGCAACGGTGAGCTGAGACTTTCACCCAACAGGTTGGCCATAGCCTCTTTAGCCGCCGCCTGCTCGGCCGCCTGCTTGCTACGCCCTGTACCCCGTCCCACAACCCTCCCCAGCACCTCCACCTGGACCGTAAACTCCCGGGCGTGATCTGGCCCCACCACCTGAACCGTTCCATATATTGGAGTGTACTGGAAATCCCCCTGGGCCAGCTCCTGAAGGCGGCTCTTGTAGTCCTTCTCCAGCCTGCTCTTGACCACCCGCTCCATCTCCGGTTTCAGCAGCCTTCTCAGGAAACCGCGGGTCACCCTCAGGCCCTGGTCCAGGAAAATGGCGCCCACCAGGGCCTCAAAGGCCCGGGCCAGGTTGGTCTGGCGAGCCCGGCCACCGCTGGCATCCTCGCCTCGGCTCAGATAGAGATACTCTCCCAGGTTCAGGCGCGCCGCCAGGTCAGCCAGGGTTTCGCTCTTGACCAGAGCCGAGCGCAGGCCGGTCAAGCTACCTTCAGCCATGTCCGGATAGCGCTCGTAGAGCAGCCTGGCCACAATAAAGCCCAGCACGGCATCGCCCAGGAACTCCAGCCGCTCGTTGGAGAGCAGGCCATTTGATGGATTCTCATGCAGGTACGAGCGATGGGTAAAAGCCTGCCGCAACCGGGTCCTATCCCGGAAGCAAATCCCAAGAGTGTCCTCGAGGAGGGAAAGATCACGTGGCATGTTCATCTGCTCAAAGCCACACCTGGAAGGTGTGCCCGCAAGTATACCTTTCCGGCGAATACGCCTCAAGGCCATGCCCGCCTCAGAACTCCGTGACTCCCGAGAAGTTGAAGCGGGATACCTTCAAGGCCGGGACCCGGCTGCCACCCATAGGGCCGCGCTCCAATTTGGTCTGGGCGCCGATGAGTTCCACGCTGGACAGGGCCTCCAGATAGCTTTGAGTGAAGCGCAGGTTCTTGATCGGCCCCACGATCTCGCCGTTCTCTACCAGGAAGGTCCCATCCCTGGTCATCCCGGTGACCATCACTTTTAACGGATGTATGGGACGCGTGTAGTGAAATCTGGTCACCCAGATGCCGCGCTTCGTGGACTTCAACATCTCTTCCTTGTCCGACTGTCCCGTGCCCATCCACAGATTCACCGGTATTGGCCCATAGGTATTGGGGGCTGGCAGGGCGTGGCCAGTGGATGCTTTGCCCTCTTTGCCAGCGGTATAGGAGTCGTAAACCAGTCCAATCGCGAGGCCCTTACCGATCAGCGCCACCTTCTGTCTAGGGACGCCTTCGAAATCGAAAGGAAGGGGCAAGCCGTCAGGGGAAAGGCCATCATCCCAGATGGAGATGTTCTCGCCCACCACCTTCTGGCCCAGTTTCATAAAACTGCGGCCTTCCTGGACGGCCAGGGCGCTGAAGCCCAGATAGGCCAGGAACTCCAGGATGTCGAAGACAGCGTACTCCTCCAGGATCACCTCATACTCGCCCGGCTCCAACCCGGTGGGGTTACAGCTCCGCAGTGCCTTGTCCACGGCCTCGGCGGCCACGGCCTCGGGGTCTATCTCCTGGGCATCCAGTGAAACGGCATCGGCGTAGCCAGCGCTGGAATCGGACATGATCACCGTGTTCAGCTCGGCTACGGTGCTCGGATGGTAGGCGAAAACCCCAAGGGAATTGGCTACGGCCAACTCATTGGCCCCGGTATAGA
>JACQYG010000175.1 GCA_016208345.1 Chloroflexota bacterium | reverse complement strand
TGATGAAGTCTTCCTCGAGTTCTTGGTCACGATCCTAGTTCGACCCTAGACCTTGATCTCCTTCCATTTGCCGGAACGGTAGCGCAGGGTCATGAACGTGGCCCGGCAGATGAAGTCCGCTGCCCACCCCAGCCACACGCCAAAGAGACCCAGGCCCAGGCCGAGGCCCAACAGCCAGCCAACCGGCAAGCGGAGACCCCATACCCCTGCTACGGTCACCATCATCGCTCCCCGGGTATCGCCGGCCCCCCGCAAGGCGCTGCCCAGGATAATGGCCAAGGCCTGCAAGGGCTGGGCAAGTCCGATGAAGGTGAGGCACATGGCCCCCAGCCGGAGCACGTCCGGGTCCTGAGAATACAGGCCAACCAACTGACGCCGGAAAAGGATGATCAGAAGTCCCATGGTGCTCATCCAGACCAGGCCAGAGCGCAGGGCCTGTAGGGCGCTCTCTTCCGCCCTCCTGGGGCTCCTGGCGCCCAGGTTCTGGCCCACCAGAGTGGTGGCGGCCACGCCGAAGGCGAAGGCGGGCATAATGGAAATGGAGGCGGCATTGAAGGCGATCTGCTGGGCCGCCAGTTCCGCCGTGCCCAGGGACACCACCATGATGGAAAAGGCAGTCATCCCCAGGCTGAAGGTCAACTGCTCCAGGGCAGCGGGCCCGCCGATTTTCAAGAGTTTGCCCAGCATGTCTCGCTGCGGGCGCCAGCTACCAAACCAGGAGAGCTTTAGAACCGAACCGCGCTTGAACAGCACATAAAACAACATGGCGGCGCCGATGGCCCGGGCAGAGGTGGTAGCAATGGCCGAGCCCCTCACCCCCAGGGCAGGAAAGCCAAATTTGCCGAATATGAGCACGTAATCCAGGCCGATGTTCACGAAATTGATGAAGCCAGTCACCAACATGGGGGTCCGGGTGTCTCCAGATCCGCGTAAGGTGCCACTGGCGATGAGCCCCAAAGCCATCACCAGAGAAAAAGTGGAAATGATCCGCAGAAACGAGCCTCCCTGCTCGCTCACCTGAGGGCTCCCGCCCATGAGAGAGATGACCTCCTTGCTGAACAGGAACCCAAAGGTTGCCACGACGATAGAGACGGTTCCGCCCAGCACCAGCGATTGTTTGGCCACCCGTTGGGCCTGGTCCTTGCGCTGAGCGCCCACAAAACGGGCCACCAGGGCGGTATTGCCCACCGACAGCCCCATGAAGGTGACCAGGAGCACGTTCATCACCTGGGTGGCCAGGCCCACTCCGGCGATGGCATCGGGCCCCAGGCGGCCAACCATCATCAGATCCACCACGCCCAGCATGGTTTGCAGCAGATTCTCCACCAGGCTGGGCCAGGTCAGGTCCAGAAGCTGGCGGTTCAGGCTGACCTTTCGATCCACAAAGCAAGCCTCAGCTTCTGAGGCCAGGGCTTCCCCCGCATGACTCTCAAGACGGATTTTGAAACGTCGTGCGATTCGCCAGTCCAATTTTGCTCCTATCCCAGGTGCAACTGTTTGATGATCAGATAGGCCAGGGCTGCCAGGCCCGCAGCGGCCGGGATCGTCACGGCCCAGGCAGCCAAGATACTGCCCGCCACGATTCACCGCACCATAGCCCTCATCTTTGGAGCTGGGCTTCGGGCCCAAGGAAAGTAGTGGGTGGACAAACGGCGGCTTCCAACAGCTCCAGGGATTGGGTCAGCGACTCCCTTTCCTCTTCGGAAAGGAACGCTAAGGCACTGGCCAGGCGCTCCTGGGCCTTCTCCTCGAATTCTCGCAAGAGCAAACGTCCACGGTCAGTTATGCGCACCGGAGACTGTCGCCGGTCCAGTGGATCCACCATCCTTTGCACCAGGCCCTTAGCCGCCAGGCCGTCCAGGATGCTGGTCATCGTCGGACGGGCGACCACCATCTTCCGGGCCAGTTCACTGGCCAGGCAGTCCCGGGCGCCCAACAGGCATAGGGTCCGAAACTGGGGCATGGTGAGCGGCACCGATAGCTGGTGGTGCCGAACGTCGGCATTAATAGTGCGCATCACTTTCGGCACGACCTCCAGTATTCTCTTAGCACATATGAGGTCTGATCCAACCATTCTCTACCTCTACAAGGTCATAAGATTGGCAAACAGTTAGGTAGGCTAATTATATCCGGGTAGACCGGTGATGTCAATGGCCAGAGGCCCCGTGGCAAAGCCTTGTTTCCCCGACACTGTTGTGCTATAATCCTGCCCGCCAAGGCGACGGTACAGTTGTCGGAGAGGTGTCCGAGCGGTTGATGGTGCCGCTCTCGAAAAGCGGTAGGCGCAAGCCTCGTGGGTTCGAATCCCACCCTCTCCGCCAAAGATCACGAGAGTGTAGCCAGCAGGTACTCAGAACTGGAGCCGAATTCGACAGCCTACAGGCGCGTTTAGCGGCAAAATCGAATACTGGCCATAAAGTGGCACAGGGGTTGCTTTCAGTTTGACGGTGCGCTTCGGTGCCATTCGGTGGCTCTGATCCATTGACCGGAGTTGGAGAGGTCGCATAGTTTGGTCTAGTGCGCGCGCCTGGAGAGCGCGTAGGCAGAAATGCCTCGTGGGTTCAAATCCCACCCTCTCCGCCAGACAAAAACGCCACCGGGATAATACCCGGTGGCTTTATCTTTCCTGCTTTCTACTGGTAAAGAAATCATCGACCACATGCCATCTGCGGGCTGCTATCTGCTTTCTGCCAGCATCTACCTCGCCTTGTACCGCGCCGACCACTCCCGGGTCAAGTCCAGGTACTTACTGCCATAGGAAACGCTGGGCTCAATTTGCGTCCCCTCGAACCACTCGTTGTAGCTGTTGATGACGATCAACGAGGGAGTGAGATCGATGGCGGCCTGGAAAGAGGCGGCGTAATATTGGCCATCGTTCCGAGGCCTGACATGCGGAGAGGCCCGTCCCAACCGGGAGTCATCGTAGCCCGGCATCACCGTGGCCGTCAGGGCCTTATTGGTTCCATGCTGGCGGTTGTACTCCGTCCATTTGCGGTTCAAGGAGGCCATGGCGTAGGAGGGATCGGCGGCCCAGGAGATGCCAAAGAAGTAGACGCTGTCAAACACGTCCAGGTACGATAGATCATCGCCCTCCCCCAGCCAAAAGGCCAAACGGCCCGGGTCCACCTGGTCCCGGATCCAACGCCAGGTCTCCAGAGGGGTTTGGCCATTAGTGGGAACCCGGCGCAGGGCCCAAAAGACCAGGACCGGTT
>JACQYG010000174.1 GCA_016208345.1 Chloroflexota bacterium | reverse complement strand
GTTGTATGCTTCGCCTATGGGTGGCATGGTCTCCGTGGGAGCAGTTGATGCGGGCCACGTCCATCCCCGCCTCGATTAAGCCTTGAAGCACGTCCTCCGTGGAGGTGGCAGGTCCCAGGGTACAGACGATCCTGGTGCGGCACATGTGTCGCCTCCTGGTGGTATGTTCGGCATTATCAATAGTATACCACACGACAGGCCTGTTCTGCCCGGCGGACGCTGGCGCTTGTCTTTGCCTGACCCTTATGATAAACTACCGGCAACGAAGCCTTCATTAGCCTGGTGAGAGACCCGTTGTAGTCAGGATATATGGTGGACCTTTCTCGCAAAGAGCCCAAGTACTTCACCTTGCCGGCCTCGGGAGAGAAGGCGGCTGAGGTCCCCGACAACCTGTGGATCCGCTGCAGCCGTTGCAAAGAGCTCCTGTACGTAAAGGAGTTCGAGAAGAGCCAGAAGGTATGCCAGCGCTGTGGCTTTCACTTCCGGCTATCAGCCCGAGAGCGCCTGTCCCAGCTCCTGGACGCCGGTTCCTTTGAGGAGTGGGATCGGGACGTGACCTCCGCTGACCCCCTGGGTTTTGCCTGGGAGGGCAAGAGCTACGCCGAAAAGATAAGAGAGGCCCGGGAGAGCACTGGGCTAAACGAGGCCGCCGTCTCCGGCCGCGGGCTGGTGGAGGGCCATCCCCTGGCCCTCCTGGTCCTGGACTTCGCTTTTATGGGTGCCAGCATGGGCTCGGCGGTGGGCGAGAAGGTGGCGCGAGCGATGGAGCGGGCCGGGGAATCGCGGCTGCCGCTGCTGGCCGTGGTGGCCTCCGGCGGGGCCCGGATGCACGAGGGCCTTTTCTCCCTCCTGCAATTGGCCAAGGCCAGCGTGGCCTTGAGCCGGTTTGGAGAAACGAAACTCCCATACCTGACCCTGTTCACTGATCCCTGTTTTGGAGGCGTCACCGCCAGCTTCGCCTCGGTAGCCGACATCATCATGGCTGAGCCCGAGGCTTTGATCGGCTTCGCTGGGCCCCGGGTCATCGAGCAGATCACCAAGCAGAAGCTGCCACCTGGCTTTCAGACCACGGAGTTCCTGCTGAAGCACGGCATGGTGGACATGGTGGTGCCTCGCCGGGAGCTGCGAGACACCTTGGCCCGGCTTTTGAAGCTGTACGTGGAGGCCGGGCCCGTCTCTGGCCGCGCCTCTGCTTCTTTTCTAGTCAAGAAATCAGCGGCCTCGATCGCCGCGGGTACCCCGTCCTTGCACTCGGAGTTGACCCCCTGGCAGAAGGTGCAACTGGCCCGGCACCCTGAACGCCCGTATACCCTGGACTACGTGCGGCATCTCTTCACTGCTTTTGTGGAGCTACACGGCGACCGTCGCTACAGCGATGATGCTGCGATAGTGGGTGGACTGGCCCGGTTTGGTGGACGCACGGTAATGATAATCGGCCACCAGAAGGGGCGCTCCACCAAGGAGAACGTGGAGCGCCACTTCGGCATGGCTCATCCCGAGGGCTACCGTAAGGCCTTGCGGCTCATGGCTCACGCCGAGAAGTTCGGCTTTCCGGTGATCACCTTCATCGACACGCCGGGGGCCAGCCCGGATATGGCGGCTGAGGAGCGGGGGCAGGCCCTGGCCATCGCTGAGAATCTCCTGGCCATGGCTGGGCTCCGGGTGCCCCTGGTCGCCGTGATCATTGGGGAGGGAGGCTCCGGCGGCGCCCTGGCCCTGGGGGTCGCCGACCGGGTCTTGATGTTGGAGAATGCTATTTATTCGGTGGCCTCGCCAGAGGCCTGTGCCTCTATCCTGTGGCGAGACTCCTCCCACGCCCCCGAGGCGGCTACCGCCATGAAGATCACCGCTCAGGAGCTATACTCTTTGGGACTGGTGGACGAGGTGGTGCCTGAGCCCTCGGGTGGGGCTCAGGCGAACCCGGCTCAGGCGGTCCAGGAGGTCGGGGCGGCCCTTTCGAGGGCCCTGGAGGCCCTGACGAAGCTGGAACCCGCTCAGCTCCGGGCCGAGCGCTATGCCAAGTACCGGCGCATCGGCCGTTATTTGGAGGGAAGTGGGGGAGGATGAAGCGGCTAGCTATCCTGACCTCCGGGGGGGATGCGCCGGGCATGAACCCGGCCATCAGGGCGGCGGCGCGGGTGGCCATCTATCGGGGCTGCCAGGTATTTGGCGTGAAACGGGGCTACGCCGGGCTCATCGCCGGCGACATCGAACCTATGACCCCTCGCTCCGTGGGCGGCATCATCCAGCGCGGTGGCACGGTGCTGCAGACGGCGCGCTCTCCAGAATTCCGGACCGAGGCGGGGAGACTGGAGGCCCTGCGCAAGCTGAACCAGGCGGGCATCGAGGGCCTGGTGGTGATCGGCGGCGGGGGCTCGCTGACCGGGGCACTGGAGCTACATCGCCAGGGCTTCCCGGTGGTGGGCGTCCCGGCCACCATTGACAACGACCTGGCCGGCACCGACATGGCCATTGGCGTGGATACGGCCTTGAACACGGCCCTGGACGCCATTGACAAGATCAAAGACACCGCCTCATCCCACCAGCGAGCCTTTCTGGTGGAGGTGATGGGCCGTGACTCGGGGTACCTGGCGCTCATGGCCAGCATAGCTGGCGGCGCGGAATACGTGGTGGTTCCCGAGGTGGATACCGACCTTCACCGACTGGCGTTGGAGCTGCGGGATGCCTATGTTCGGGGGAAGACCCACGCCATCGTGGTGGTGGCCGAGGGGGCGAAGTACAACGCCGCCGCCATCGACCATTTCTTTAAGGCCAACCAGGATCAGATCGGCTTCGAGACCAGGGTCACCACCCTGGGCCACATCCAGCGGGGCGGCGCGCCCAGCGCCTTCGACCGTATCCTGGCCACCCGCCTGGGCGCGGCGGCGGTGGAAGAGCTTTTGCGCGGAGCCTCGGGCGTGATGGTGGGCCTGGTGCATGGCGAGATCAAAGCCACGTCTCTGGAGAGCGTGCTCGCCCAGCAGAAGGAACTGGACATGCAAGCCTACGAGCTGGGGCGGATCCTGGCGCAGTGAGCGAGCGTTTCTTTACTAGTAGAAAGGTGCCGCCCTTTTTATTTGAAAGTGGCAGGGTCTAGAAGAACACCTTCGCCAGCTCGTAGAGGTCCAGGTCCACCGTCCTCGTCCCGGCCACGACCCTGGCCAGCTCCACCGGGACGATCTGGTTGCCCCGCAGCATGGGGACGTAGCCGAACTTGCTCTCTCGCACCAGGTCTACGGCGGCCACCCCCAGCCGGGTGGCCAGAACCCGGTCGAAGACGGTGGGCGATCCGCCTCTTTGCAGGTGGCCCAGGACCACGACCCGGGCCTCCAGACCGGTGCGGCTCTCGATCTCCCGGGCCACCGTCTCACCCACTCCCCGGCGGTCCAGCCGGATGTGGCCAAAGTCGTCGGTCTTGCCCAGGTCGCCGTTGTGGATCTCCGGTATCTGGGCCCCCTCGGATACGACGATGATGCTGAAGCTCTTGCCACGGGCCAGGCGGTTCTTCAGGTGCTGGCAGAGCTCGTCTAGCGAGCAAGAGGCCTCGGGGATCATGATGAAGTCGGCGCCGCCGGCCAGGCCCCCCACGGTGGCCACCCAGCCGGCATCGCGGCCCATGACCTCCACTACCATGGCCCGGTGGTGGGCGCTGGCGGTAGTATGTAGCTTATCCAGGGCCTCCACCACGGTGGTGACGGCGGAATCGAAGCCGATGCAGTAATCGGTCTCTAGGATGTCGTTGTCCATGGTCTTGGGCACTCCCACCACCGGCATACCCAGTTGGAATAGCTTGTAGGCCACGCTCAGGGTGTCGTCGCCGCCGATGGCGATAAGAGCGGTCATGCCGAAGGCCTTGAAGTTCTCCTGCACCCTGTTCATGTCACCTTCGCGCTTCATGGGATTGGTGCGCGAGGTTCCCAGCATAGTGCCGCCGATGGGCAGTATCCCTGAGACCGATTTGGAGGTCAGGGGCTCCATATTGCCCCGGATCATCCCGGCCCAGCCGTTTTTTATCCCCAGAACGTCGTACTTGTAGCAGGTAGCCCGGCGCACCACTGCCCGGATGGCGGCGTTGAGCCCGGGACAGTCGCCACCGCCGGTCAAGACCCCGATCTTCATCTGAAACATCCCCTCCCAAACGGGTTAATGCCATTATACCCCATTTTCCAGCGCATGCAAAGGGCTAGGACCTCGACCGTGCCCTAGCCCAACCGGATCTTTTCGATTGGCCGGCCAGCCTAGCCCAAAGGCCCGGCTATGCCTTGCCGGCAGAGCCGAAGAGCCGGATCTTCTCCCGGACCGCCTCCTTGACTGCCTGCTTGCCCTTGCCCAGGAACTTGCGCGGGTCCACCTCATCGGGCATGGCTTGCATCGCCTGGGCACACCCCCGGGTAAAGGCCTTGTTCAGCTCGGTGGCGATGTTGATCTTGCAGATCCCCCGGGCCACCGCCTCCCGCACCCCCTCGTCCGGCACCCCGGAGGCGCCGTGCAGCACCAGGGGAAGCTCCACCCTCTGGCGAATCCGGGAGATCCGTTCGAAATCCAGCCTGGCCTCCCGGGTTAACATGCGATGGACCGAGCCCACGGCCACCGCCAGGGAGTCGCAGCCGGTGAGCTCAACAAATGTCTTGGCCTCGTCCGGGTCCGTCATCAGGGCATCCAACTGGGAGACGGTGATGTGGTCCTCGGTCCCCGCCACCTTGCCCAGCTCGGCCTCCACTGGTATCCCACAGGCGTGGGCGATCTCCACGATCTTCCTGCTGACGGCGACGTTCTCCTCGAACGGTTTGGAGGAGCCATCGTACATCAGGGAGGTGAAGCCGGCCCGAAGGCAGAGGACGTTCTGGTTGAAGTCGGTGCCATGGTCCAGGTGCAGCACCACCGGCACCTGGGCCAGCCGGGCGGCGATCTTCACCATCTCGGCGGCATATTCCAGGCCAGCGTACTTGATGGCTCCCTGGCTCACCTGGAGGATCACCGGGGACCTCTCCTCCTCGGCGGCCTCCACGATGGCCTGGACCATCTCCATGTTGTTGGCGTTGAAAGCCCCGATGGCGAAGTGCTCTTCCAACGCCCGTTGCAGCAGTCGCTTACTTGTCACCAGCGGCATTTGTCAGAGGGACCCCTTTCTAAGAAACTCCTCTTATCTCGAACGGTTGGTCTACTTCGTCGTTCGCTGGAAGGTCAGGACATAATTGACATGTCGGTTCATCGGCATGTGCATGCCCGTTACCTTATCGCTCACGCCCTGGACCCGGGCCGAGTAGGCATCTCCAAACATAGGGTAGTTGAAATTGGCCTCCGGTGGGGGCTTCTCGTCCATGGGTCCTTTGATCTCCTCACTGCCGGTCAGGCCGAAGATCACGCTTTGGCCGGTGACCCGGCTGCC
>JACQYG010000173.1 GCA_016208345.1 Chloroflexota bacterium | reverse complement strand
CGAGGTGGTGGAGGATCAGCTTACCTTGCCCTTGGGAAGCCAACTTCCGCCTGGCGAATACCGGCTCTTGGCCGGCCTGTACGACCCGGCCACTTTGCGGCGCCTGGCTGTCATCGGGGACTCCGGAGCAAAGATCGACGATAAGCTGTTTCTGACCAGCGTAATTGTCATTCCATAGCCGGGTGGCGCGGCGGTGGGATAATGAACCTCCTGATCTTGTTCTTACTCTCGGTGTTCACCTGGGCTCCCTTGACCCAAAGGGGCGCCTGGCAGTCCCGCTCGGGGCTGGCGGCGGCTTACGACCTCCTGGGCCTGGACTCCTCCTTGCGGGCCGGCCGGAGCCTCTTCGACTGGGCACCGTCTTTCTTACCGGCGCCAGAACCGGCCAGGCTTCCCTACTACCTGGCCCAGTTGTTCAGTTGGGCCAGCCTGGATCACATGAGCTCCATCAAACTCGTCTATGGCCTGAGCATGGTGCTCTCGGCCTGGACCTTGTACCTGTTCGTGCGCCGGCTCTTCGGCGAGAGGGCGGCCCTGGTGTCCAGCGTCATCTACCTCTTCACTCCCTACCGGCTCGTAGAGATATACTGGCGAGGGGCCTTCGGGGAGTCCTGGTTCTACGCCTTCGCGCCGCTGGCTTTGTGGGCCACGGTCAACCTTGTGGATAGCGGCCAAAGGCGCTGGCTCGTTGTCTGTGCCCTTTCGACCTGTCTGTTGGTTTTGGCTCACCTGGGGCTGGGAGTGCTTTTCGGTGCGGTGATCCTGGCTTATGGCCTTTGGCTAGCCTGGGGTCTGGAAAGGTCCTCCCGGGACAAGGCTTGGACTGCGTGGGGCGGCCTGGCCGCTGCGGTGGCCGCAGGCTTTGTCCTGGCTTTGCCGTTCTTCGCCTCGGCAGGATGGTCTACATTGGCTCCTTCTTCCGGCTACACCAGGCATTTCGTTCATTTTTTCCAGCTCTTCTCCCCGGCCTGGGGCCCGGGGACCCCTGGCTCCTTCGGCCAGGAGAGTTTGCCGTTTCAACTGGGGGTCGTGCCGGTTGGGCTGGGCTTCCTGGCCCTGGCTGTTTGGTACCTGCATTTCCCGGCGGCGGGGCAGGCGGCGGGCCGCTGGCGGGGACAGAGGCAGGTGACATTCTTCCTGGGACTGGCCGTGGTCTCCGGCGCCCTGATGTTGGACGGGTCGGAGTTCCTCTGGCGGGCATTATCCCTGGAGACGTTGATTGGCTACCCCTGGCAGTTCCTGGCCTTCATCGCCCTGGCCCTGGCGGTGGTAGCCGGCAGTGTCTTGAGCACGGAGGCCCGGCTGTCTGGCAGCGACTTCACCTTCCAGGCCCTCTTAATCGCCCTCGCGGTGGTGGCGGTTAATCCGTATCTGACGGCCAGGGTCATAGACCCGGAGGATCTGCCCGACCTGAGCCGGCCGCCCTTGGCCCGATTGGGTGACCGGATAGTGCTCCTCGGATACCGGTTAGAGGGAGAATTCGCCGCTGGAAAAACGATCAGGCTTGCACTCTTCTGGCAGGCCACGGGCAGGGTCTCCAGAGACTATACTGTGTTCACCCACGTTATCGACGTGATGGACAGGCCTTGGGGTCAGAAAGACAACCAGCCGCTCTTGGGTTCTCGCCCCACCACCTCTTGGGAGGAGGGCGAGGTGTTGCGGGACGACTACGACCTGGTGATATCCGGCGAGGCCCCTCCGGGACGATACCGATTGGAGGTGGGGATGTATCTCCCATCCACTGGCGAAAGGCTCAGGGTGGTGGGGAAGGGCCAGGAGAACCGGGTGATACTGGGGGAATACGAAGTCAGGTAGATCGAGCCGGAATGCCGGGACCCAATGTCTTGATGATGTCTCAATACTAAGCGGTATCTAGACGGCCGGCAGGTGCTTGCGCAAGGCGTCGTAGCGCTCCAGGGCCAGGCCGGCGCCCAGGGCCACGCATTTCAGGGGCTCGTCGGCCACATGGCACGGCACGCCAGTCTCCCGGGTCAGGAGCTTGTCCAGGTTGCGCAGGAGGGCGCCCCCGCCAGTCATGACGAGGCCCTTGTCGATGACGTCGGAGGCTAGCTCCGGCGGCGTCCTCTCCAAGACCGACTTGCAGGTGTTGACGATGGCCGCCACCGGCTCCGTGATGGCCTCGCATACCTCAGTGGAGGAGATGCGGATGGTCTTGGGGAGCCCGACCACCTGGTCCCGGCCGCGCACGTCCATGAACAGGTCTTTCTCCAGGGGCATGGCGCTGCCGATCTCGATCTTGATCTCCTCGGCCGAGCGGTCGCCCACGATAAGATTGTACTTGCGCTTGATATAGGAGGCGATGGCATCGTCGATCTTATTGCCGCCTATCCGGATGGAGGCGCTGACCACGATGCCATTCAGGGAGATCACTGCCGCCTCGGTGGTGCCGCCACCGACGTCGACGACCATGTTCCCGCTGGGCTCACTGATGGGCACCCGGGCGCCAATTGCTGCTGCCAGGGGCTCGGGGATGAGATAGGCCGCCTTGGCCCCGGCCTGGATGGCTGCGTCGTGGACAGCCCGGCTCTCCACGCTGGTGACGCCAGTGGGAACGGTGATCATCACCTCGGGGCCGAACAGTGGCAACCACCCGGATACCTTATTGATGAAATAGCGCAGCATGGCCTCGGTGACCACGTAATCGGCGATGACCCCATCCTGCATGGGACGGCTTACCTCGATGCTTCCTGGCGTTCGACCCAGCATCTGCCGGGCTTCGTTCCCGATGGCCACGATCTTGCCATCATTCGCCGAGATGGCCACCACCGAGGGCTCGTTGATGACAATGCCTTTGCCCTTGACGTACACCAGAACGTTCACGGTGCCCAGATCAATGCCGATCTGCCTGTTGAACCAGCTCATGTTTTAATTCCTTTACCCGGGGCCGGGGGAGCGGCCCTCGAGTTTATTCTCCTAATTCCTGCCTTACCGTGCCGCCAGGTCGGCGCTTGCGCTTGGCCACCTTGAGTCGCGCCACGGCCCGCTGGAGCGAGGCCTGGGCCCTGGCCAGATCCGCATCCCCGGCCTGCTGTTGTAGCCTCTCCACTGCCCGTTGTCGGGCAGCCTCCGCCCGGGCGATGTCGATCTCCTCAGCTCGCTCCGCCGCATCGGCCAGGACGGTAACCTTGTCCGGCAGTACCTCCATGAACCCGCCGGTGATGACGATGGATATCTCCTCATCTCCCTTTTTCAGGCGCAGCTCCCCTGGCTGCAGGCCGGTGAGCAGGGGGGTGTGTCGGGGCAGGATGCCCAGCTCGCCCTCGGTGCCCGGGGCGATGACCATGTCCACGTCGTCGGAATACACCAGGCGCTCCCCTGTGACCAGTTCAAACCGAATGGTGAGCATCGATCATTCTTTCATTCTTTTAGCAAAGAAATCGCCTGCTGCCCCGGACATCTGCCCTTCTGGAGGTTTACGCCTTGAGCCGCTCGGCCTTGGCCAGGGCATCGTCGATGGTCCCCACCATGTAGAATGCCTGCTCGGGCAAGGCGTCGTGCCGTCCCTCCAATATCTCTTTGAAGCCCCGGACGGTCTCCTTGATCGGCACGTACCGACCAGGGGTGCCGGTGAAGACCTTGCCTGGACCGAGGTGATAGAACCGCGCTTGGTGGAGGTGATACGCTCCTGGAGCTCGCCCATCTCCGTGGCCAGGACGGGTTGGTAGCCCACGGCTGAGGGCATGCGGCCCAGGAGGGCCGATACCTCGGAGCCGGCCTGGACGAAACGGAAGATGTTGTCGATGAAGAGCAGGAGGTCCTGGCCCTCCTCGTCCCGGAAGTACTCGGCGACGGTGAGCCCGGTGAGGCCCACCCGCAAACGGGCGCCGGGGGGCTCGTTCATCTGGCCGAAGACCAGGACGGTCTTATCGATGACGCCGGAGGCCTGCATCTCATGGTAGAGATCGTTGCCCTCCCGAGACCGCTCGCCCACCCCCGCGAAGACGGAAAAGCCGCCGTGTTCTGCGGCGATGTTGCGTATGAGTTCCTGGATGATGACCGTCTTGCCCACGCCGGCGCCGCCGAAGACACCGGTCTTGCCACCCTGGGTGAAAGGCGCCACCAGGTCAATGACCTTGAGCCCGGTCTCGAACACCCGGGTCTCGGTCTCCTGGTCCTCGAAGGGTGGAGCCGGCCGGTGGATGGGATAACGCTTCTCGGCAGCGATGGGCCCCTTGTTGTCGATGGGGTTGCCCACCACGTCCATCAGCCGGCCCAGACAACCCCGCCCCACCGGCACGGTGATGGGCCCGCCAGGGGCCACGGCCTCCGCGCCACGTCTCAGACCGTCCGTGGAGGACATGGCCACACAGCGCAGCCAGTTGTTGCCCAGGTGCTGCTGGACCTCCGCCACCAGGGTTTCCCCATTCGGCTTCATTATTTCTACTGCGTCGTAGAGCCCCGGCAGGTCCTCCGGCGGGAATTCCACGTCTACCACCGGGCCGATGATCTGCACGATCTTTCCCCTTACCATTGCTCCCCCCAGTATATGCCCAGTTCCTTTAATAGTCCTGATGTCCCGGAGTTCAACTCCGGGACATCAACCCAATCATTGCACCGACATAGCCACGTAGATCAGCTCTCCGCTGCGGGAGAAGAAGGCCTGCTCCGCCTTGGCCTGCTTTCCAGCGGCCCGGACGGCCTGCAGAAACGCCTCGGAACGCGGATAGACTACGCTTCCGGCGCCGTGAAACAGGTAAATGTTGTCCGGATCAGCCAACACCTCCGAGAGGCGCCGTTGGAAATCAG
>JACQYG010000172.1 GCA_016208345.1 Chloroflexota bacterium | reverse complement strand
CGTTCCGTTGATGCTGAAGGAAAAGCTGGTGGGCGTGATGTCCATCCAAAGCTACGAGCCCAATGCCTTTGACCAAGATAGCCAATGGATCTTTTCCACCGTGGCCAGCCAGGTCGCCATGGTCATCGAAAATACCCGGCTGCACGAGCGCATTCGTGAACAGGCTATCCGCGATGGCGTGACCCAGGTATACAACCACGACTACCTTCATGAGCAATTAGTCAGGGAGCTGGAACGAAGCAAACGCTATCACCGCCCGGTTTCGTTCATCATGCTGGACCTGGATCAATTCAAGGAATTCAACGACCACTACGGCCACCTGGCGGGCGACGAGGTCTTGAAGATGGTGGCCAAGCTTATCAGCGCCAGGGTGCGCAGCGTAGACATCGTTGGGCGATACGGGGGGGACGAATTCGCCATCATCCTGCCTCAGGCCAATGCTTCTGAGGCTCAGGCCGTGGCCGAACGCGTCAGAGATGCGGTGGAGAATACCCCCTTCGCCTCTCCACAAGGCGACCTGCCGGCGACGCTCACCGTCAGCCAGGGGGTCGCCACCTTTCCCGACTCGGCTCAGTCCCCCGTGGCGCTTATCGACCAAGCCGACCGGGCCCTCTATGCGGCCAAGACCGCCGGCCGCAACCAGATCCACGTGGCCAGTCCAATATCATAGCCGCCGACCAGATCGAGAGGGAGAAGATCGTGCCGGGATTCGGCCTCTGGGGCTACACTGCCCTAAATGCCTACTGGTTTGCCCTATCGTACCTTTGGAATGGATTGGGGCCCATAATATTGCCGGTCCTGGTGGCGAATCTGGTCGGCCAGGAGTTCAAGGGCACCTACCTGGGCCTCCTGACCTCGGTGGGACTGATACTGGCCATCATCATCCAGCCGGTGAGCGGCGCTATCAGCGACCGCGCTACCTTCCGTTGGGGCCGTCGTAGGCCCTTCATACTGTCCGGCACCCTCTTCGACCTGATCTTCCTGATCGGAATGGCCCTATCGGGGAGCTACTGGGTGCTATTCCTCTGCTACTTTCTGCTGCAATTCACGTCCAACGTCGCCCACGGGCCATACCAGGGCCTGATCCCCGATCTGGTGCCTGAGGAGAAGCGCGGCGCTGCCTCCGGGGCTAAACAACTGCTGGAGATCCTGGGCATCATTGTCTGCTCCAAGGCTATAAGCGCCATGTTCGACCCTTACAGCCGCACCGGGGACCCTTGGTGGCTCTGGCTGACCTTCGGCTCCATCATGGCGATATTGATCCTCACCATGCTCATCACCATTTTCGGGATTAAGGAGGCCCCTCTCACCAAGGCTCCGGGGGAGTCCGTCCGCGAGACCGTCCTGGGCACCTTTAACGTTGATTTGAATCACTATCCCGACTTCGCCTGGCTACTGGTCTCCCGCCTCTTTATCCTCACCGGCGTAAACCTGGTGCGGAACTACGCCCAGTGGTTCCTGGCCGACGTGGTCAAGGTGCCGAACCCGGTAGCGGTCACCGGAGATCTCCTGGCGGTCATCGCCATAGCCATCATGTTCGTGGTCTACCCTGCTGGCGCCATCTCTGACAAACTGGGCAAGAAGAATCTGGTGGCCTTTTCGGGCCTCCTGGGAGCCCTGGGCAGCTTTCTGCTCCTCTTCGCCCAGGGTCGGGCGCTCTTCACCGTCTTCGGCATCGGGGTCATGGATGTCCTGGCCTACGGCGGCATCATCGGTGTCTCCATCGGCATCTTCCTGAGCGTCAACTGGGCTCTGGCCATCGACCTGATTCCGCCTGGGGAAGGGGGGCGTTATCTGGGCATATCCAACCTGGCCACCGCCGGTGCCGGGGTGGTCGCCGGCCTGGGTGGCCCGCTTCGGGACTTCTTCAATGCCCAGGGGCCGGGATTGGGGTACGCGGCGCTCTTCGTCACCGCCTCCTTATGCTATCTGGCGGGCACGGTGCCGTTGGTCAAGGTCCGGGAGAAGAGGAGAGCTTAACATTAACAAAAAGACCCAGGGGAGCCCTGGGCCTTCATTGCTTTCAGCAGCCCTTTAGTTAGATGCAACATGTCATCCACTCAGAGGTGTGGAGGGATGGGCGGGTCCGGAGTGGCTGTCGGTTCCAGCTCCGGCCCACGGTTTGCCTTGAGGTGGCGGTAGACGAAGAGCCCTATGAGTACCAGCAGCACGATGCCTATGGGGATGTCGAAGGGGCGCATCCAGCGGCGGATCTCCTCCCAGTGCTCACCAGCCACGTAGCCGGCGTAGGCCAGGCCCAGGGACCAGAGAAAAGACCCCAGAAAGCTATATAGCACGAACTTGGGCAAGTTCATGCGGGCGATACCCGCCGGGAAGGAGATGAAGGTGCGGATCACCGGCAATAGCCGCGAGAAGAAGATGGCTGGGTCGCCATACCGGGCGATGGCCATGGCGACCACCACGCCGGTCCACCCCACGGCATCGAAAAGGCCCTGCAAAAAGGCCACGATCTGTGCTTCGATGAACTCCAAGACAGCCTCCGGTACTGTCGGCGGTGACGGCGCAAAGCGCCGGTATTATACCGGGTTTAGCCGTCCCGGTCAAGGCGGCTTTCTTAACCCTAATCCGTGAATTCATGCTCTCTGCGTTCACCTAGTGGGTGAAGTCTGCCTTTCGGCGACGTGGCTTATTGGCAGCGACCAATGGCTAGGCGGTCTGGTATAATGGACACACAGGAGGTGGGGGATGCACAAGCCATTGCCGAGGGGTTTGAATATCGAGTTCGAGGGTGGTCTGGAAGAGGCGGTGACCGCTCACGCAGGGGTGGCGCTGCTCATCGAATTGGGGCGGCTTAGTGGAGTCATCGGAGCCGCAGATCGTTGTCTGCCAGTGAAAAAATCGTCGAAGGGACTGGGCCAGGGGCAGTTCGTGGAATCATTCGTCTTACTCAGTGCGCTTGGCGGCGAATGTCTGGACGACTTTGACGGCTTACGCCGGGACCAGGGGCTAGAGGCGATGTTGGGCTACCCCTTGCCGCCGGCCTCTACAGCACGACAATGGCTAGACCAGTTCCACGATGAGACTTTGCTAGAAGGCAGGCCGCTGCAGGGCAGTTTCATTCCGATGGAATCAGCACGTTTAGCCGCGTTGCGGGCGGTGGTAGAACGTACAATCCACGCTTACGTAGCCGCAGTGCGAGCTGGCCCTATGGTGACGCTGGACGTGGATGCACACCTAGTGGAGTCGTCCAAGTATACGGCTCTGCCGAGCTACGCAGGTTTTCGAGGCTACCAGCCGCTGCTGGTGCAGTGGGCGGAAGCGGGCCTCATACTAGCGGACCAGTTTAGGGATGGCAACGTGCCGGCCTCGCAGAATATCCGGCAGTTAGTGGACGAAGCTTACGACAGCCTACCTCCAAGGGAGGATGGTTGGCAGGTGCAAGTGAGGTCGGATTCGGCAGCCTACGAGTATGAGACGCTCGACCACTGGCACGAGCGTGGCTGGCGCTTTGTAGTAAGCGCAGATATGAGTCCATCCTTACGTGCCCAGATCCAGGAACTGCCACCTCAGGAGTGGCATTTCTGGTCTGAGGGACAGGATGGGGTAGTGCGAGAATGGGCAGAAGTACCATACGTGCCCAGCCGGCCAAACGAACACCGCGATACCGAGCCGTACCGCTACGTAGCGATCAGGGTACGAACGCCCCAGGGGGTCTTGTTCGGGGATGGGAATACGGTGAAGCTCTTTGCGGTGGTGAGCAATGACTGGGATACCGACGGACGGGCGCTGCTGGAATGGCACCGTGGCAAAGCCGCAACCATTGAGCAGGTCCATCGGGTGCTGAAGGATGAACTGGGAGCTGGAGTGTACCCGAGTGCCAAGTTTGGGGCTAACGCGGCTTGGCTGCGCTTGCAGGTACTGACCCACAATCTACTGGAACTGCTCAAGGCGACGGCCCTGGACGAGCAGTATCGAGAGGCTCGGCCGAAGCGACTGCGATTTCGGATCTTTACTCAGTTTGGCCGGGTAGTGAATCACGCTCGTAAGCAGTTCATACGCCTAGCCAGTCGGGTACTGAGAGAAATAATCCGCCCAGGACGACGTCGTCTGGCAGGGTTGGCCTGGACTGTGTCTTAGTTACGAGTCGAGCGTAAGTCCTCTTTGGCCCGATCTGTTGGCCGGGCCAGCATTGCTATGCCCAGTTCGCGCTTGGCTGATGGGCAGACCAAGCCATTACGGCCAAGATACTCCTCGCTACCAGCCGAAATCGCTCCGTTGCGACTGCGCATCCGATGGTGATCATTAGAAAACCACGTGGGGCAACCCCGATTAAATCTATTCACGGATTAGGGCTCGAGGCAAAACCTTGACAAACATCGGCCGGTTGTGCTATAGTCCAGTCAATCATCTGACTCAAAGGCTTGGACTGGGAAAAGTAGGCGTGCCAGGCATGGCACCAGTGACTTGGGGGAAAGGGTGAGAGTCCCGACGCTAGTGCCGCCGCCGAACCGGCCCAGGAGCTGCGGCTGAAAGCCCTCAGGCTGGTTCTCCAGGCCTGAGATCTAGCGAGTAAGCGTCGCCGGC
>JACQYG010000048.1 GCA_016208345.1 Chloroflexota bacterium | reverse complement strand
CCGCCGGAACTATGCATTTGTCGAAGACCAGTTCACCGGTCTGGGAGCCTCGGATGCCCATTTTGTGCTCGATCTTGCCCAGGCGAAAGCCGGGCGAATCGGCGTCCACGATGAAGGCGCTGATGCCTTTCACTCCCTGGTGGAGATCGGTCATGGCGAAGACGGAGCAGCCCTGGGCGATGCCGGCATTGGTGATGAAGCACTTGCTGCCGTTCAGGACATAGTGGTCTCCGTCAAGGACCGCCCTGGTCTTCATGGCCGCCGCATCGGAGCCCGCGCCGGGCTCGGTCAGGGCAAATGCAGCAAGCCAATCCCCGGAGGCCAGATTGGGGAAATACCTCTGGTTCTGTGTCTCTGTCCCAGCGATCAGGATCGGGAAGGAGCCCAGGGCCTGGACGGCGACGATGAGCGACGAAGAGGCGCAAACCCTGGCGATCTCCTCCACCACCAAACAGAAAGTGACCAGGTCCGACCCGGTGCCGCCATATTTCTCGGGAAAGGGTAGTGCCAGGAGGTCCTGTCGCGCCAGCAGCTCTTTTATGTCCCAGGGATACTCGGCCTTGTCGTCAATCTCCGCCGCCCGGGGCGCGATCTTTTCCCGAGCCAGCTCGCGAACGACGGCCTGGAGCATCCTTTGCTCATCGGTGAGTCGGTACACCCTTGTCCCTCCTTAGGTGTCTTCTTGGATTCGGACAGTCCGGGCACGGAGTCCTGAGACGAGGGAAAGAAGGTGCGGAAAAGGAAGAGGGGTTAGCCTATCCAGGCATCAGCCGTTCGAAAGCAACTTGCTTCATTCCAGGTTGTTTTCCTTTTTCTGGCCTCAGGATGCCTGCCCCGGCTTTGGAATGTCGAAACCGCCCACGAAACGTCGAAGCTTGTGAAAATATACGCACACGATACTAGCACAATGATCCACAGAAGTCAACGGCTCTGGCTTTCTTTATCTAGCAAAGAAATATGACCTTAGCCCCCGGCCACTGGGAGCAGGATCAACACCTAGTCCCCCTCTTGAACTGGCACCTTGGCCCTCTCGGCATAACTGGCGATTTGGCCGTTCAGGAAAAGCGTGTAATAGAACTCTCGCCTCTCACCGCTGCCGTGGAGCTCCCCTTCCAGGTTGGGGTAGGTGGCCACCAGGGTCTCTAGCACGTCAGTTAGAGTGTTACCCTTGTCCGGAAGGGCCAGCGTTATCATCTTCTGGCCCACGACCCTCCACAGAGGTTCCCCCATTCGCACCTTTATTCTCATGCTCGGTCACCTCTTACGAACTCACCAATGAGGATTTTCCCTTGAACCGTCGCCGAATCTCGGGATGCCGAATCCAGACCGACGCAGAGGCCCTTGTACAGGTTCAGCATGTCCGTGGGAGAGGCCGCACCGTTGCGCCGGCCGTAGTGGGTGGGGCAGGACGAAAGCACTTCTACAAAGGCAAAACCCCGGTGCTGCAGCGCGTTCTTCAAGATCTTGACCAGGTGCACCACGTGATAAACCGTACTGCGGGCTACGTACGTAGCACCGGCGGCCTCTACCAGGCGGCAGAGGTCGAAGGCACGGTCGGGGTTGCCCGCCTCGGTGGTGGCAGTTATCGCCCCGGGTGGGGTCGTCGCCGCTACCTGTCCCCCGGTCATGCCGTAGATCATGTTGTTGGCGCATATCACCGTGAGGTCGATGTTGCGCCTGGCAGCATGGATCAGGTGGTTACCGCCGATGGAGGCGATGTCGCCGTCGCCCCCGATGACCACCACCTTCAACCGGGGATTGAATAGTTTGGCTCCGGTGGCAAAGGCAATGGGCCGGCCGTGAGTGGTGTGCAGGGTGTCGGCGGCGTAGTGAGGGCTTGGTATCCACCCGGCGCAGCCGATGCCGGAGACGAAGAGCATCTCACTCATGTCCCAGCTCAAAGAGTTAATAGCCCGGATTAAGGCCGCCATGAGCGTGCCGTGGCCACATCCGCTGCAAAACGGCGTCGGAAAGGATTCGGTTCGGAGATAGCCGTACAACTGTCTGCTCATCTACGTTTCCACCAGCCTCTTGATCTCAGATAAGATCCTCAGGGGACAGATCACCTCCCCGTTGGTTTGAGCGTACAGGTGCACCCGATTGGCATTGCCCGCCATTGCCCGCTGCACCTCCCGGACCACCTGGCCCTGGTTCATCTCCGGGATCAGTATGTTGCGTGCCTTCTCCCCGTGGCGCAAGACCGCCTCCTCGGCAAAGGGGAAAAACGTAATCAACCTCAAGAGCCCCGCCCTTATGCCAGCCTGTCGGGCCAGCTTGACCGCGTGGCGGGCGCTGCGGGCGGTGAAGCCGTAGGCGACCACGAGCACATCCAGCTCTTCATCGGCCATGTAGGGCTCGGCGGCGATGATCTCGCCCTGATGGGCCCGTATCTTCTGCACCAACCGCCGGGTGAGCCTGTCCTGAACTGCCGAATCGCTGACCTTGCGGTAGCCCCAGGGGTCGTGGGTGGAACCGGTGACCAGGAGCCTCTCGCCCTGGCCAAAGGCCGGCATGGGCGGCACGCCATCGTCGGCCTCGCTGCCGAAAGGTGCCAGGCCCGCGCTTCGCTCGCGCTCGTAGACCTGGATCTCCGCCGGAGTCACCACGTTTTCTCGCATGTGGCCCACCGCTTCGTCGGCCAGGACGAAGACCGGCACCCGGAATCGTTCGGCCAGATTGAAGGCGCGAACCGTCAGGTCGAACATCTCCTGGGCCGACCATGGGGAAAGGGCGATGATCTCGAAATCCCCGTGGGCCCCCCAACGGGCCTCCATCACGTCGCCGGAGGCAGGGCGGGTGGCCTGGCCGGTGCTGGGGCCGGCCCTTTGAACGTCCACCACCACGCAGGGGGTCTCGGTCATAATGGCATATCCGATGTTCTCCAGCATCAGGGTGAAGCCCGGGCCCGAGGTGGCAGTCATGGCCTTGGCCCCGGCCCAGGAGGCTCCGATGACCGAGGCCACAGAGGCGATCTCGTCCTCCATCTGAATGAAGATGCCTTCGCCCATCTCGTGGAAGCGATGGGCCATCCACTGCATGATCTCGCTGGCCGGGGTAATGGGATAGCCAGCATAGAACCGGCAGCCGGCGGCGATGGCCCCCTCAGCACAGGCCTCATCGCCCTGCCATAGGTGTCTTCCCGGGGACAACGGCGCCCTCACCGTGCTCCAACCCATGGGCTTGCTCCATAATCATAGATCGAAAGTCGCCACGGCTGTTTCTCCTCGGGCCTCTAAGACGCCAGGGCCGGACCCGGCGCAGATGCTTCGACGGCATCGCCTTCAGCCCTGGCGATTCGGATCTCGCCGAAGATGCAGTGCTGATAGGCCAAGACCCGCCCTTGTTTCAGGAGCTCCAACAAAGCCAAAAAGGTCACGATGACCTCCAGCTTGGATGCGGCGGCAGAAAGCAAGCTAGAGAAGGCGACCTCTCCCTGCCCGTCCAGCAGGCTTTCGATGAGTTCCATCTTGTCGTCGATGGAGAAGATCTCGGGGAGCACCAGGCGGCCCGGTTCCTGGCCAGGCATCGTCGCCAGGGCCCGCCTGACGGCCTGGGCCAGGTCGGCCAGGGTCACCCCCTCCAGGCGCAGCTCACCGATGACCTTTGGGGGCGGCGCGATCCGGACGTAGCTGCGTCCTCCCCGTTCCTCCCAGGCCCTGAGATGCGCGGCCGCTTCTT
>JACQYG010000157.1:866-4566 GCA_016208345.1 Chloroflexota bacterium | reverse complement strand
TGGAGGCCATGCAGGAGCACCAGGTCACCGTGGATGGCGAGACCATGCCCCTGCCCCGACCCTTCCTGGTCCTGGCCACCCAGAACCCCATCGAGCTGGAGGGGACCTTCCCACTGCCCGAGGCCCAGATCGACCGCTTTCTGTTGAAGATCAAGCTGGGCTACCCTGGAGAAAGCGAAGAGGAGGAGATCATCCAGCGCTTCGAGCAGGCGGATCCTCTGGCCAGCCTGGAGCCGGTGGTGGCGTCCAGCGAGCTGGCCTGGATGCAGTCCCAGGTCCGCCAGGTCCGGGTGGAGGAGTCGGTGCGGCAATACGTGGTGCAGATGGTCCGGGCCACCCGTTCCCACGAGGCCATCGAACTGGGGGCCAGCCCCCGGGGCACCCTGGCACTCTACCACGCCTCCCAGGCCCTGGCCGCCCTGCGTGGGCGCGACTACGTGATCCCTGATGACGCCAAGTACCTGGCGCCCGTCGCCCTGGCCCACCGTCTGATCCTCAACCCTCAGTCCCGGCTCCGGGGCCGCTCTCGGGAACAGATCCTGGCCGAGGTATTGTCCAGCGTCCCGGTGCCGGTGGAGGAGGAGTTCTTTCACTAGTAAAGAGCTTGAGGCGAACCTTCGCTAGATGTTCAGCAAACACTGGTTCTATCCCGGCCTTATCATCCTCTTGGCCGGCCTGCTCCTAAGGGAACCTCCCCTGGTGCTCCTGGCTACCCTGGTTATAGCATCCCTGAGCCTGGCCGGGCTCTGGAAGCGCTTCGCTCTGGAGGGAGTGCGGTATGAAAGGCAATTCGCGGAGACCCGGGTTTTTCCCGGCGAGACCATTGATCTGACCGTCCGCGTGCTGAACCGCAAGCCCATCCCCCTGCCCTGGCTTGAGCTTATGGACACCGTACCGTTGAAGCTGCCTCCCCTGAAGGGCCAATACGGCATATCGTCGGTCCCCACCCTGGGCTACCTTTCCCACCTGGTTGATCTACGCTGGTACGAGCGGGTTAGCTGGCACTACCAGCTTACGGCCAAAGAGCGCGGCTACTACACCTTCGGCCCCCTGACCCTGCGTTCCGGCGACGTCTTTGGCTTCTTCGAGACCGAATCCCGATGGGAACAAAATGACCACGTCATCGTTTACCCCCGCCTGATCCCACTGGAGAAACTAGGGTTGCCTTCCAAACAGCCTTTTGGGGAGACCAGGTCACCCCAGCGCATCTTCGAGGACCCCAGCCGCACCATTGGGATCAGAGACTATCAACGCGAGGACGCCTTCAAGCGCATCCACTGGAAGGCCACGGCCCGCCGGCAAGCGCTCCAGGTCCGGGTGTACGAGCCAACCTCCATCCTGCACCTGGTGATCTGCCTGAACATTGCCACCATGCGGGAATACTGGCAGGGCGTGGACCCCGTTCTCCTGGAGGGCACCATCTCCGTGGCCGCCTCCCTGGCCGACTACGGCCTGCGGGAGCGCTACAGCGTGGGCCTCCTGGCCACCCTGGTGCACCTGCGGGAGGCCGGGCGCCAGGTGGTGCTGGTAAGCGTCGGCGGTGGCGCGTTCCCGCCCGGGGCCCTGGGGAACATCGTGCACCACAACCTCAAATGCCCAAACTAGACTGGCACCAGGAAACCCTATACGTGCTCTTGGCCGGCATGGAGGCCATCTGGCTGTCTGCCCTGCTGGGATTGGTCTCCCGTCCAGACCCGGGCCTGAGGCTGGTGCGCTCGCCCTGGGCGCTCCTGGCGGTGACCCTCTCTGCCCTCTGGCTCTCCCGTCTGGTGAACCGGCTGCGATTGGACCTGACCCGGAGCCGCCTCCTGATTCTCTACCTGGCCGGTCTCACGGTGCTTCTCATGCTGAAGGCCGGCGTGTACAGTGGCTACCCCTGGTGGAACCTGGACTGGCTGGGCCAGGCCTTCGCCGATGCCGCCAGGCCCTTCGCTTGGCCGGAGGCCTACGCCCTCGTCGTGGCCGCCGGTCTCTACCTGTGGTGGCGAGGGTTGCGCCTGGGCCGGGAAAGGCCCTCTCCCGGCACGGTCTATTTTCGGTTTCAGGTGGGGCTGGCTGCCCTGGTGGTAGCCTGCCTTTCCCCCGTTTTCTACCGCTTCCTGGCCCGGCCGGCGGTGGGGTTGATCTTTGGTTTTTTCTCTGTTAGCCTTCTGGCCGTGGCCGCAGCGCGGCTCCAGGCCATCGCTCGAGGGCCGAAACCCTTCCAGGGACGGCATTGGCTGGGCATCCTGGTGGCGTTCACCCTCCTGGTGCTCTTCTCCAGCGCACTATTGGCCTCCCTGGGCCTGGGAGAGGCGGCGAGCTGGCTCTGGACCGGCCTGGGTCTGGCCGGACACTACCTGGGCCGGGTGCTTTTTTTATTGCTCGTCCCCTTGGGCCTTCTGGCCGAGCTCCTGGTCTACATTCTCCGGCACCTCCGTTCGCGCTTCATGGCCGGGGACCTGCCGACCCCGCCGCCACAACTCCAGGAGAGAACTCAGGAGACCCTGCCCCCGCTGGCCGAAAACACCCTGCTGGTCCACGCCCTGAGTTGGCTCCTCTTTGCCCTCCTGGCCGCCCTGGTTCTGGCCCTCCTGGCCCGGTCTTTCCGGCAGTCCAGGAGGCGACCGGTAGAAGAGACAGAGGAGATAAGGGAATCTCTGGGTGGCATGTCGCTCCTCTTCGCTGACCTGGCCACCTGGTGGGATAGGCTCCTGGGCCGACTCAGGGGCAAGAGGCGCCAGGTCGCCGCGCCCAGGGCACCCTACCCTGAGCCTGGCACCGCCGAATATCGCCTGGCGCTCTCCGTTCGACAGATTTATGTCAAGCTCCTGGCTCTAGGCGCGACGCGGGGGCATCCCCGCCAGCCTCCTCAGACGCCCTACGAATACGCGCAGATGATATCAGGGGCGTTGCCCGATAGTTCCACGGAAATCGGGTTGATCACCGAGGCCTACGTCAGGGTGCGGTATGGAGCCTCCCCCGTGAACGATAGCCAGGAGGTGGCGGTGCGCCAGGCCTGGGAGCGCCTCCGACACCAAGCCTTCTTACTATTGACCTTCGTGTTTTCATAGGAACGAACAAGCTGATATAATAGCAGTATGAGACCAAAAGGTAGCGCAGAAGCGTTGGAAGTACGTCGCCGCATTGCCGGCAAACTGCTCTTGGAGGGCAGGGGAGTTCGGGAGGTAGCCCGTCTGGTTGGCGCTGTGCCCTCGTCGGTTTCCCGGTGGAAGGAAGACCTTGAGCAAGGAGGGATGGAGGCCCTCCAGGCCCAACCTCATCCGGGACGTCCCTCTCGGCTGACATGGCAGCAGAAACAAGAGTTGGAAAAGATCCTGCTGAAGGGCGCGCAAGCAGCGGGTTTTCCGACCGACTTGTGGACGCTGGCCAGGGTAACCCAGGTGATTGAGCGCGAGTTGGGTGTGCAGTATCATCCGGGTCATGTCTGGTACATCCTCCAAGACATGGGATGGAGTGCCCAAAAGCCGGAAAGACGCGCCCGGGAGCGGGACGAGGAGGCGATTGCCCGGTGGCGTGAGGAGGATTGGGCACGGATTAAAAAAAAGCCCGTGACTCTGGCTGGTCCATCGTCTTGATAGACGAGAGCGGCTTTATGCTCCAGCCGGTGGTGCGCCGCACCTGGGCACCGCAGGGCAAGACCCCGATCCAATACAGTTGGGATCGGCACGACCGTCTGTCGGTGCTCGCGGCGATCACG
>JACQYG010000157.1:0-822 GCA_016208345.1 Chloroflexota bacterium | reverse complement strand
GTCGGTTGGGGCTCTATTTCCAGATCCATAGCCACAACATCAACTTCGAAACAGTGATAGGGTTCATCACCCTGCTCCACCGGCATCTGCGGCGTAAGTTCATTTTGGTGCTGGATCGCTACAGTGCGCATCGCAAGGCAGTACGACTGTTGCAGTCTGAGCATCCGGATTGGTTTGAGGTGGAATGGCTACCCGCCTATGCTCCTGAACTCAACCCGGTGGAAATGCTTTGGAACCACACCAAGTACGCTGACCTGGCCAACTTCATCCCGGAGGATGTGGATGACCTCCATCAATCTGTGGTTGCTTCCATCGAGAACACACGCACCCAGACGCATCTGATCCGTTCATTCTTCCAGTACGCCAAGTTGGAGTTATGATTGTTCCTTTTATTTCACGAAGCTCAATAATCCTCCCGCAGCCCCCGCTTTCGCGGGGGCTGCGGGAGGATCGGCTATCAATATCTGCGCTACGCGCGCAAGCTGCTTGACCTGGGCCGCGTCGAAGAAGGCATCGCG
The DNA here is from genome assembly GCA_016208345.1 of Chloroflexota bacterium. GTDB lineage: Bacteria > Chloroflexota > DTOL01 > DTOL01 > JACQYG01 > JACQYG01. Next base: position 304 of record JACQYG010000157.1, on the reverse strand, counting down.
ACAGCGATGGCACACCTCGTCACAGGGGATGAGGCCCTGACTATGGCCCAGCGTCTGCGCGATCTCGGTCGCATCGAGGAGTCGATTGCCCTCGGCGAGCGCGGGCTGTCCCTCGGAGGCCAGAGATATCGGCTCGGCCAATGGCTGGGGCCAGTTGAGGAAGCGCGGGGGCGCACCGAGCAGGCGCTGCAGGCGCACTTGGCAGCCTTTGCGGAGTTGCCGTCCTTGGATGGCTACACCACCCTCCAGCGACTGTCGGGATCAGGATGGAACGACTTTGGAACACCTATGTACCGAGTATGCG
>JACQYG010000178.1 GCA_016208345.1 Chloroflexota bacterium | reverse complement strand
GGTGTAGCTCTCGCCCGGATTCAAGACGATACACCTGGCCCTGGTTTTAGATTCGACCATGGCCTTGAACTGGTGCGGGTCCTGCTGGATAACGTCGAAGGTGTCGTAATGCACTGGTATGACCACCCTGGGGTTCAAGAACTCGGTGGCGATCACGGCGTCCTCCGGCCCCATGGTGAAATTATCCCCGATGGGCAGGAGGGCCACGTCCAGGGGGTCCCGCTCGCCAATGAGTTTCATATCGTAGAAGAGCCCGGTATCGCAGGCGTGATAGATATTGGCCCCTCCCATGCTCACCACGAAACCGCATGGGTTCCCGGCGTAGCTACCATCCGGAAAGGACGAGCCGTGGTGGGCGATCGTGAGCGTCACCTTGCCAAATGGAAGTTTCACCGAGCCTCCGATGTGCAAGGGATGAGCGCTCGTGCCCTTGCTTCCTAGATAGGTGGCGATCTCGAAATTGGCGATGACCATGGCCCCGGTGCGCTTGGCGATGGCCTCGGCGTCGCCCAGGTGGTCGCCATGGCCGTGGGAGACCAGGATATAATTGGCTCTCACTTTATCTGCACCCACGGCGGCCTTGGGGTTACCGGTCAGGAAGGGATCGATGAGCACGTTGCTCGTCCCATCGTCCAGCCCCACCGCCGCGTGGCCGTAGAAAGTGAGCTTTACCATTTTGGCACCCCTTGTTTTTCATCCTGCGAAAGCATACCGCAAAGGAGTGAGGCTGTCAACAACGCCGCGCAGACAAACGGGTTGAGCGGTACCTAGTGGCCGAAGAAAGGGAGGAGGCTTATCCTGAGGATCTAATCTGGCAATGGGCCGGAGCCAGCGCTACCTATGGGTTATTGGGGATCCATAATCGCTTAAAACAACTCGACAAATATCTGTACGGGAGACGAAGGAGGCTTGAGAGATGTATTCGTCGATACCGGCGCTTGGATTGCCGTCTATGATCCTTTATGCGATTGGTTTCGGCCAGCCAAAGCCTTTTGGGATGGGTTGTGATCGCGACTGGTCATTCAACGGCCTAAAGCTACCTTCTATCGCGCGAGTCGAATTGTCGGGCCAATGCGGAGACATCGTAAGCCCCGCCAAAGACACCACCTTTCATCCTGGCCGCCGTGATCTGGTTGAGGCCGCTTAGCCGTCGTACTATCTCCGCGATCCTTTTAGTTTGAGCGTAGATGATCTCCACTGGCCCTCGCACCTCCGGGGCATCCTGAGCCAAGAACATTAACTGGACATGGCCCAGGATCACGGTGAGGGGTTGGTTTACCTCGTGGGCGACAGCAGAGGTTAACTTTAGGGCAGCGCCCAGTTGCTCCCTGAGCAGAGAGGTTTCCAGGGCCATAGCCACCAGATTAACCAAGGAGCCCACGTATATCAAGAAAGGCATCACGCCGGCCTTGGGCAGATCTATCACATCGAAACTCATCACCCCAACCGCGCGGCCTTGGGACAAAAGAGGGAAATGCCCCTGGTAGGGCAGGCTCCTTTCGCCCTGCCACATCATATCTTTGGGCAGCTCCAGGTCTGCTTGCCTGGCAATTACTAACGGATGAGAGGTGCGGCGGACCCTCTCCAGTTCCGGCGCCTCCCGTGGGGATAGAACCCTCACGCTGTGAAAGGGGAAGTTCTCCACGGTCGGGTCCTCAAGCCGGATCAGCGTAAAGCTCTCAGGTTCCGGGCACCAGAGGTAGATGTCCGGCGACCTGGCTCCGGCGGCGGCTCCGGCATTCTTCACCAGAGTTTGGAGGAGGCCGGCCTCGTTCGTTTCTTTGCCCAAGGCTTGAATTGATTTGATCAGAAGGTCGGTGCGCACGCTGGGGGTCAATGTCATTTCTCTTCCCACCTTATCCCTGAGAGTCCTTAATAACCAATGACGGAAAGGGGCGTTCTTTCTTCGGCAATTTCGGCCTGCTGCCGGTCGATCCTGCAGAGCACCTGCTCGGCCAGTTCAGAGATAGTTGCGGCCTGAATAGACAAGAGCGCTTGTCGCTCCTTGCCGGTGAACGGCCAGTCCGCGATGAGATCTCCCCGTTGCCCGTTAAGCAGTTCAGCGCTAAAGGCCTGGTCGGTTAGGGCAGTGCCCATGAGCAGGTTAAAAAGTCGGTATCCCATAGAGGTGCCTCCTTTTGAATATACTTAAAGAAGATGCTTAAAGGCGCTTGATCGGCTTCTAAGCCCTCGCGGCGAATTCTCCATTGGGCTCAGCATCTGGCGGTAAACCACGATAAAGGCCCCCGCGGCAAGGAATAGGTCGCCAATGGAAAGGACGCTGGTAAACGGCAGAGGTTTAGGGATAACGAAAATGTCGGAGAGAAGCCAGAGGCGGGTCTCAGATCGGTCTAAGACCACATCCTTGCTGCGCGAAGGCCGCCGGCCATAATCTTCAGCGGACGGGACGCGGCCCTCCTTTAAGGCCAGCGCCTCGGGCGAAACGGGCATGTAGCCGCCGTTGGCAGTGATGACGGCGAGATTCAAGAGCAACCCCAGGGCGATCACCTTCATGCCCGGCAAACAGCGATTCAGCCAAAGGAAGACTGCCAAGAGCCCGTAGGTGATCATTGTTACCGCCATGGCCGCCGGCCAGCCCGAAAGGCCCTCTGGCGTGACCAGCAAGAAGAACCCCATTTGAACGATCAAGGCGCCCAGCGCCAGCCATCCGGCGCGCAATGGTAACCGGGATAGCCGAGAGGGGTCTAATCCTCTCAGGCAGCCGCAGATAATGGCGGCGGCGATGGCCAAAACCAGGACCATTCACTTCCCTCTGCCAATGGAGGTTCGCGCTCCCGGCCTTTCTCGCCGGGAGCGCTTTCAAACGAACGGTAAATCTGCCCCTAACCCAAGGGCCAGTCGTTCGGCGCTCCGGCTGCCAGCAACAGCGTGGCCAGCATGAGCAGCACCCAGATAATCCGGCCAATCATCTCCTT
>JACQYG010000177.1 GCA_016208345.1 Chloroflexota bacterium | reverse complement strand
AGCGGGAAGGGGAAGGTCGCGCCGGCGCCATTGATCAGGATTGGGCCAGCGGCCGGCGGTGTGGCGCGGATCGGGACTGTAGGCGTCGGCACCACGGGGCCGCAGGCGGCCAGGGCCCCAGCCAGAAGGGCCGGGATGCCAATGGTGGGTAAAAATTTCTTGTTCACCTTTTCTCCAATCTCGTTCATACGGCCATAGTTTAGCAAAGGTTCTTTAACGCCGCATTAACCCCATGTTAAATCTGCGTTAACGTTGTGGGTTCACGCCAGGATGGCGCAGCCCCGGGGGTGGGATCTCGAACACGCCACGACGAAGAACGGGGACCAGGCCCCTTCATAGGGTAAATCCTTAAATGAGGCGGGGTTCTTACCGCAGGGACCGCGCCTCCGACCCGGGGGGCCGCCTTTGTCATTCTGAGCGAAGCGAAGGATCCATCGGGACAGAGACCCTCCGCTGCGCTCAGGGTGACAAGCGAACCCCGCCCTCGAGGCTTTGTCTCAAACCCTCCGGGCCGGAGGCCCTGCGGTGAGTGCCCTCGTCGGTTTGAGGCGACGCCTCGCTAGGACACTGGGAGGAGGAAGGTGAAGGTGGAGCCTCGGCCGGGGGTACTCTCGGCCCAGATGCGGCCGCCGTGGGCCTGGATGGTGTGTTTGGCGATGGCCAGGCCCAATCCGGTGCCGCCACCCGATCTGGACCGGTCGCCCTTGTAGAAACGCTCAAAGATACGCGGCAGGTCCTCCAGGGAGATACCCACCCCGGTGTCCGAAACCGAGACCTCCACTCCCTCGGAAGAAGCCCGCGCAGCAACGGTCACCTGCCCGCCGGGCGGCGTGAACTTGATGGCATTGTGCACCAGGTTGATTATTACCTGTTGCACACGGTCGCCATCAATGAATAGCTCGGGAAGTCCTGGTTCAGCCTGCACCGTTAACCCTATCCCTTGGCGGGAGGCCAGGGGTTGGAGACGTTCGGCGGCCTGCCGGACCAGTTGGACCACATTGGTGGTCTCTCGCCGCAGTGCCACCCAACCAGACTCGATGCGGGAAAGCTCCAGGAGTTCCTGGACCAGTTGGCTGAGGCCATCCACCTCCACCTGCATCCTCCCCAGGAACATCTTGGCCGCCTGGGGATCGTCGATGGCGCCTTCCTGTAACGTCTCGGCCAAGGCCTTCAAGGAGGCCAAAGGCGTGCGCAGCTCGTGGGAGACGTTGGCCACGAACTCTCGACGCACCATCTCCAGGCGGCGCAGCTCGCTCAGGTCTTGGACTACCAGCATGATCTGGCCCTCCTGCTCGCCAGCCAGGGGTTTCGCCGTAGCCCGAACGTATCGCCAGGGTGCGCCCAGCTCCACAATCCTGGTCGAGGCACCGGGCAAGCCACGAGCGTCGTGAACCATTTGCGCCAGCTCGTGGTCGCGAACCACCTCTATGAAGGTCTTCCCCAGGGGAGCGTCTTCCAGGATACCCAGGATTCGCCGGGCAGCCGGATTGACCATGATCACCTGGTCTTGCTCGTCCACCAGGACGATGCCGTCGGCCATGTTGGCCAGGATGGCGGCCAGCCTGACGTGTTCCTGTGAATGCACGTTGATGGTTTCGCTGAGCCGGGAGGCCATCTGGTTGAAGGCTCCGGCCAGCTCGCCGATCTCACGAGTGTCACAGACCTGAATGCGCTGCTGCAAATCGCCCTCCACCACGCGGTGTGCCGCCTGGATGAATTCTGCAAACGGCATGGCAATCAGGGAGGCAAGCCGCCAGGCCAACAGGACCGTCACGGCCATGGTCAGCCCGTCGATTACCAGGAGCCCGACCGCCAGGCGGCTCAGGGCCTGGTTGACCGGGGCTGATGGAAGGGCAGCTCGAACCACGCCCAGGGTGACCTCACCGACTTGTACAGGAAGAGCCACATACACCATGTCGTAACCCAGGGTGGCGCTGTGCCGGGCGCTCTCGCCGTAGCCGGAGGATAGGGCCGCCATGACCTCAGGCCGGTTGGCGTGGTTATCCATGCGCGACGGATCTTCCACGGAGTCACCTAGCACGCGGCCATCAGTGGCGATGGCCGTGATGCGGGCCTGGCCGTCCCGGCCCAGGGCCTTGACCATAGGGTCTATCACCGTGGGCTCTCGTCCGTTTTGCAATGGCTCGCGCAGGGCGTTCGCCGCCAGGTGGGCCTGGGACTCCAGGCCGCGGCGCAGGCTGTCCTGATAGGCACGGCCAGCCAGTCCCAGGGCCAGGAGCGAGGCCGAGGCCAGGGCGACCAGCATCAGGCTGGCATAGAGAATGGCAATGCGAGAACGCAGGCTCCGGAACATGGCTGCTACTCGAACCGATAGCCAACACCGCGGACGGTATGGATATAGGGAGGTTGATCGGGTTCCTTTTGAATCTTGGCCCTGAGCCAGCGCACGTGGACGTCCACCGTTCGGGTATCACCGGCGTAGTCGTAACCCCACACCCGCTCCAGAATGAGGTCCCGGGAGAGAGCCTGCCCCCGGTGGCTCAGGAAAAAGGCCAGGAGGTCGAATTCCTTGGGTCTCAGGGGTACCTCCTCCTGCTGGCAGGTAACCGAGCGACGATTGGGGTCCACCGTCAGGCCGCGGTAGGTCAAAGGCTGGGGCATTCTCTCTCCGGTCCGGGCCGACTCCTGGCCCTGCATCTGCGCCCGCCGCAACATGGCCTTGACCCGGGCCAGGAGCTCACGCATGCTAAAGGGCTTGGTCATGTAGTCATCCGCCCCCAACTCCAGGCCGAGAACCTTGTCCACCTCGTCGTCTTTAGCCGTGAGCATCAAGATGGGCATTGCGGTCTCCTGGCGCAGGATCCGGCAAACGTCAAGGCCGGATAGCCTGGGCAGCATGAGGTCCAGGACCATGAGGTCCGGTCGTTCGCGCCGGGCCACGGCCAGGGCGGCCTCGCCGTCGAAAGCCACGAGCACCTGATAACCCTCCCGGCGCAAATTGTATCTGATGGTCTCCACCAGGGTGGCCTCGTCATCCACCACCAGCACCCTGGCCGGAGCATTGTCCATGGACGTCGTTCTCACCTATCCTCCAGATGCCACTAGTCAAAACTTACAGAGCGCTTCGATTATAGCACCGCAGGGCAAGCACTTCAATCGCCTCTTCTAGCCCTCTTGACTGTGGAATAGCAATCTGCTATACCACGTATGTCTTGGTCCCTGTCAGGGAAATCTAAGGCCGTTTGCGCCCCGCCTACGAGGGGTTCATCGAGCCTTTGATCCAGGATGTGCTGGCACGGGAGCTTCAAGAAAACGAGGTTGGAGGGCCGACGCCAGATGCTCGACGAGGGCGACCAGGCCTTGCGTGACCGCCTCGGCGCACCCACGGGCTGGCGGGAGGCAATCGGATGATCCTCAAGAATCTCTTCCGGCGCAAGACACGCAGCGCCTTGACCATAGTAGGCATCGCCATCGGCGTGGCCGCTGTGGTGGCCCTGGGGGCCATGGCCGAGGGCATCATCACTAGCTATTCCAAACTGCTCACCTCCAGCGGCGCCGACCTGATCCTGTCTCAGAGCGACGCGGCCGACCTCCTCCTCTCCGCTTCGGCCTGGACCCCAGCGAGTTCGCCATCCGTCATTTCAAGATCACGGAGGGAGAGCCCCTCCGGGGCCAACGCCAGATGCTCCTGGGCAAGGCGGCTGCCAGGAACCTGAAAAAGCGGGTCGGCGATATCCTCAAGGTGTACAACGTGGCCTTTCGCGTGGTGGGCATCTACGAAACCGGGGCTGGCTTCGAGGAGGGGGGCGGGGTCATCAGCTTAAAGGAGGCCCAGGAGGTCTTCAAGAAGCCTCGCCAGGTGACCTTCTACCAGGTCAAGACCAAACGCGCCGACCAGACGGCGGCGGTGCAGCACGAACTGGAGCGGCGCTTCCCCAGGCTCACCGCCTCCCGCTCTGCCGACTACGCCGAGCAGCAGCAGGAGATGCAGATCTTCCGCGCCTTTGGCTGGTTCATCGGCTTCCTGGCCATCCTGGTGGGCGGCCTGGGCATGATGAACACCATGCTCATGAGCGTCTTCGAGCGCACCAGGGAGATCGGCGTGCTCAGGGCCGTGGGCTGGCGACGGGGGCGAGTGCTGCGGCTCATCCTGGGCGAATCATTTGCTCTCAGCATCCTGGGCGGGCTGACCGGCATTGCCTTGGGCATCGCCCTGACTCAGGCGGTCAGCCAGGTGCCCGCCGTGGGCACGCTCGTGCAGGGCTCGTACTCGCCGGAGCTCTTCATCCAGGCCATGGCCGTGGCCCTGGTCCTGGGGGCCCTGGGCGGGCTCTACCCGGCCTGGCGGGCGGGCCGGCTGGAGCCGGTGGAGGCGATGCGCTACGAAGGGGGGATGGCTACAGCCTCCCATGTCGGACTAAGCAGATGGCGATGGATATTGGCGAATCCGCTTAGTCCGTTGCGGCAACCCATGGTCAGCATGTCCCTGCGCAACCTCTTGCGCCAGCGCACGCGGACGCTCCTGACGCTGTTGGGCATAGGCCTGGGAGTGGGGCTGGTGGTGGCCCTGGGCGCCATGGCCGACGGCTTAGTGATCCAGTTCACGGCAATGAGCACCAGCAGCGGCGACCTGACCGCCATGGAGGCCAAGGCCTCGGACATGTCGCTCTCGGCCATTGACGAGAAGGTGGGCCGCTGGATAGCCACGTTGCCGGCGGTGGAGCACGTCTCCGGGATGATCCTGGGGGTGGCCACCATGCCAGGAACGCCGTACTTCTTGGTCATGGGCCTCGACCCCGGGGAGTATGCCATCCGGCACTTCACCATCACCCAGGGCAACCGGCTGCGGGGACCCCGGGAGATCATCGTCGGCAAGCCCGCCGCCAAAAACCTGAAAAAGCAGGTGGGCGATACGCTGAAGATCCTGGGCAGCACCTACCGCATCGTGGGCATCTACGAGACGGGGACAGGCTACGAGGACGGCGGCGGAGTGATGGCTCTCAAAGAGGCCCAGAACGTTTTCAGGCGACCGAACCAGGTGAGCTTCTACGGCATCAAACTGCGCCAGGGGACCAACGCCGAGGAGACCAGGCAGCAGATCCAGGGCCGATGGCCCCAGGTGGCCGTCTCCAGGTCGTCGGAGTTCGCGGAGAAGACCAACGACATCCAGGTAACCCGCACCATGGTCAATGCTCTCTCCTTCATCGCCATCCTGATAGGCGGCGTGGGCATGACGAACGCCATGCTCATGGCCGTCTTCGAGCGCACGCGGGAGATCGGCACGCTCCGGGCCCTGGGATGGCGGCAACGGCGGGTGCTGCTCATGATCCTGCGAGAATCGTTGCTTTTGAGTTTCCTGGGCGGGCTGGCCGGCATCGCCCTGGGGATGGGGCTGAACTGGCTCGTCACCCTGGCCCCCGCTGTCGGCGAATGGTTGGCCGGCAGCTACTCGCTGCGACTCTTCGGCCAGGCCCTGGGGATAGCCCTGGTCCTGGGGGCCTTGGGCGGGCTCTACCCGGCCTGGCGGGCCGCCAACCTCTCGCCGATTGAGGCGTTGAGGTACGAGTAGACAAGGGGCAAGGGGGAATCGAATCCTCTCTTCAGGAGGCAGGAAGATGCAGCGGAGAATTGCCGTTGGGTTGGCGGTGCTGGCGGTCCTGGCGCTGGGGTACCTGGGGGTCAGCCGCGGCCTCGGTCCAGGGGCTAAGGTCACGCCGACGCCGGCGGTGTCCGGGAATGAGACGGACAAGATCGTCTCAGCCTCGGGGACGCTCCTGCCAGCGAAGCGCGCCAACCTGGCCTTCAAGATCCCGGGCCAGGTCAAGCGGGTGCTGGTGAAAGCCGGCGACACAGTAAGGGCGGGCGACGTTCTCCTCCAGCTCGAGGCCCCCGACCTGGAGGCGGCCGAAGCCCAGGCCAAGGCGGCGGCCAATGCCGCCCAGGCCAATCTGACCCAGGCCAGGGCTGGGGCCACCAGGGAGGAGATCGCCATCGCCGAAGCCAACGTGCAGGTGGCCCGAGCCCAGCTCGTCAAGCTCAAGGCCGGAGCCACCGCTCAGGAGATCGCCATCGCCAAGGCCCACCTGAACCGGGCGGAGGCGGCCCTGCAGGACGCCCAGGCCGATTATGACCGGATTGGCTGGATGCCGGGGAAGGGAGCCACGCCCCAGAGTCGGGCCCTGCAACTGGCGACCCTGGACTTCGAGACGGCCAAGGCCCGCTATGAGCAGGTGCTGGG
>JACQYG010000176.1 GCA_016208345.1 Chloroflexota bacterium | reverse complement strand
CTTGCTGTCCATGAACACCGCCTGTGCCCCACAGGCCAGATCGGCTTGAAACGCGGCCGCGTCGTCGGCCGTCACTGCCGCACGCTCGACCGCGCCCACGGCCCTTGGCCGGTCACTCACGAACGTGCGTAGCGCGCCGCACACGCGCGCAAAATCGCCCAGCCACCAGCGCACCAGATCAATCACGTGTGAGCCGATATCACCCAGCGCCCCACTCCCGGCCTGATCCTTGAGCATACGCCAGACAATCGGCCTGTGGGGATCCAGGTGAGACGCCGAGAAGTACTGAGCAATGACCAGAGATGGGTTGCCCAGAAACCCATTTTCGATCAGTTGCTTGATGTACGTCGCCGCGGCGATAGTGCGGTGAGTGAAGAAGGTTAGGGTCCGGCGCCGCGCGGCCCGGGCGGCTGCTACCATCTCGCGCGCTTCTGCCAGGTTCATCGCCAGCGGCTTCTCGCAGATCACGTGCAGCCCCCTGGCCAATGCGGCCAGGGCCTGCGGACGGTGCAGGACGTTCGGTGTGCAAATCACCAAGGCGTCCATCTCGGCCCGAGCGATCATTTCCTGCCAATCGGTGTAGACGTTAGTGACGTGGTGCTTGCCCGCCAGGGCCTTCGCCCGCCCCAGATCCCGGCCGCACAGCGCCACAACCTCTACGTCCGGCCTGGATCTGAGGCCCGGCAGATGCTCCAGGTCGGCCCACCAACTGGTGCCGATCACTCCCACGCGCGCGGGCTGTTCCATCTTGTTCCTGCCCTCGGGCAGGCACAAGGCCTGCCCCTACAAGTGAAGGACGGTGAATTCTCAAGTGCGCACACTTATAGGATTCCTCACTCCTCGGAGTTCCTTAACTAGTAAAAGAATCCGCATCCTCAGATGCGAACAGACCCCTGACACAGTGCCCGGAAGATCACGTGCGCTATCACCAGGTGAGCATCCTCGATCTGCTGCATGTCCTCGGAGGGCACGATCACGCACACGTCGACCTTGTCCTTGAGCTTCCCCCCCTCGTAGCCCGTGAAGCCAATCCTGACCAGCCCGTGTCCTTGAGCCACATCCATCGCCCGCAGCACGTTGGCCGAGTTGCCACTGGCCGAGATGCCAATGGCCACGTCGCCCGGCGCGGCAAGGGAGACCAGAGGCTCCGCGAAGACCGTCTCATAGCCGCAGTCGTTGGCGTAAGCCGAGATGGTCGACATGTTATCGTTGAGGGAAATCGCCCTGAAGCGCGGCTTACCCTCTTGGACGGTGTTTTTAACCAGGTCGCAGACGAGGTGCGCTGCCGTCGCCGCACTGCCGCCGTTGCCGAAAACAAACACCCGCCGCCCCTCTGCCCGGGCCCGCTCCAGGACATCGATCACCTGGACGATGTCATCCCGAGGAAGCTGCAACAGCAATTGGGACACACCGTTGAGATATGCGTCAAAAGAGTCCATCACGCCTCTCCTTGGATTCTTTTTACCAGCAAAGAAAGCCGATCAGCATTATAACCAGCACAGGTAGCGCATGGCAAGCAGAAACAGACACCTCCCCTAGCACAACAAATAGCCGCTGGTGATGAATCCCAGCGGCGGCTTGTTTATTGGTAAAGAAAGCTTCGGTCCGAAGCCATTCCCGGCAACCACCGATGGGGCCTTAACCCCCTACCGAGACGATTTACCCTTTTAGCGATCCGGCCAAGAGCCCGCGCATGAAGTACCGGCCCAGGAAGATGTACACCAGCAATGTTGGCAAGGCCGCCAACAGCGCCCCCGCCATTTGCACGTTCCATTCAACGATGTAACTGCCGGCCAGGTTGTTGAGCGTCACAGTGACCGGCTGGACAGCAGGGTTAGGGGTGACCACCACGCCGAACAGGAAATCATTCCAGATGGAGGTGAACTGCCAGATCAACGCTACCACGAAACCGGGCATTGAGATTGGGAACATGACCCAACGGTAGATGCCGAGAAGCGACGCGCCGTCGATCTTCGATGCTTCGACGAGTTCAGTCGGCACGGTGGCGTAGTAGTTGCGGAAGATCAGCGTTGTGATGGGGATGCCGTAGACCACATGCACGAAGATGAGGCCGGGGATCGAGCCGTACAGTTGCATTTTCTGAAGTGTTTGCACCAACGGGATCAGGACGCTCTGGTATGGTATGAACATCCCGAACAGGAGCAACGGGAACAATACTTCCGAGCCACGGAATTTCCACTTGGCCAGTACGTAGCCGTTCATCGAGCCAAGCATGGCCGAGATCAGCGTGGCTGGGACCACGAGCTTTACACTATTGAGGAAGTTGGTTGAAAGCCCGCGGAAGCCTTGGGCCTGGCTGCCGAACCAGGCGCGAAGAAAACTATCGAAATATAGCCCGGACGGCAGGTCCCACATGCGGGGCAAGCTAACTTCTACAAAACCCTTCATCCCGGTGACCAGGAGGACGTACACCGGCATGAGATAGAAGGCCGCGAAGATGATGAGAATTGCGTAGATCAATAGGCGAGAGGGTTGTACGGTCACCGCTGGACCTCCGTGCGGGCAGTATACACCAGGTAGGGTATGATGAGGGCTGCCACCGATAGCAGCAGGATGATAGCGATGGCCGCTCCCTGGGAGAAGTGGTTGCCGCGGAAGGTGGTGTCGAACATGAAGTAGGCCGGAACGTCAGTGCAGAAGCCGAGCCCCGGGCCGGTCATGGCCGAGACCAGGTCGAAGATCTTGAGCGAGATATGGCCCAGGATAATCACGGCGCTGAGCGTGATCGGCTGCAGGAGCGGCAAAATGATGTGGCGGTAGATCTCTAGCTCGCTGGCCCCATCCACCCGGGCCGCCTCGCGCAGGTCCTCCGGGATGCCGCGCATGCCAGCCAGGTACATGGCCATCACATAACCGGACATCTGCCAGGTGGCGGCGATGGCTACCGCCTTGATGCCGATGCTGGGGTCGGTGTACCAACCGGACTTGAGGAGACCCAGCCCGGCCTTGTCGAAGAGCAGGTTGACCCCCACGCTGCCCAACTCGCGGCTGCCGGGATTGAGCAACCAGCGCCAGACCACCCCGGTGACGATGAACGACAGGGCCATCGGGAACAGGTAGATGCTGCGGAAGAGGCCTTCACTCCTGATGCGCTGGTCGAGCAGGACGGCCAAGAGCAGGCCGATCACCAGGGATGAGGCCAGGAACAACAGCGTGAATGTAACCGTGTTGTGCAGATCGATCTGGAAACGCTCGGTATCGAACAGCTTTTGATAGTTTCGCAGGCCGACAAGCGTAAGATCCTGGAGCATGCCGTCCCAGCGCGCCAACGAAACCCACCCTGTCCAGCCGATGAAGCCGTACACAAAGATGAGGATGGCGATCGCCGAAGGCGCGATCAGCAGGATCGAGGTCACCCGATCCCAGGTCAAACCTCGCATACGTTTCCTCCCCAATGAGGGGCGAGGCAGCCCAAGGAGGGCTGCCTCGCTGGTTGCAAAGGGGGTCTACTTGCAGACTTTGGCGTCCACGCACGCCTGCTGCAGGGCTTTCTGGGTGGCAGCGACGTCCTGCTTGGCTACAAAGACGGCGATGGTATCCTTGTAGGCCGTGGCCCAACCTTCGCTGGCTGCCGCGCCGTGGATCGGGCTCGGCACGATGGCGTCCTTGGCCCAGTCCGCCATAGCCGACTTCAGGTAGTCGTTGTACAGATTCTTGTCCGGGTCGATGCGGGCCGGGATGGAACCCTTCTTGGGATTGAAAGCATCCTGGCCTTCCTTGGACCCCAGGACTTTAAGCCAGGCGATGACGTTGTCGCGGTTCTTGGCGCCCTTCGGCAGGCCGAAGCTGTCGGACAGGGCGACGAAGATGCCGGAGGCGCCCGGGGTCGGCGCCCAGCCGTAGCCCGTGAAGTTCTTGGACATGAACCAGCCGTTGGTCCAGTCGCCCATGATCATCATGCCGCCCTTGCCGTCGATCAGATACTGCCCGGCACCGTCCCACGTGAGGGCGGAGTGGTCGGTGTTGATGTAGGCCAGCATCTTCTTGAAGTTGTTGAGGGCCTCCGTGACCTTGGGGTCGGTCCATGCCGTCTTGCCGGTCCACAGGCCATTGTAGGCCTCTGCGCCCAGCGTGCCAGCCAGGGCGTCCTCAAAGACGTGGCCGGCCTCCCAGCCATCCTTGGTGCCCATGACCAGCGGCACGATGCCCTTGGCCTTCAGCGCGTCCGCGACCTTGAAGAAGTCGTCGAAGGTCTTGGGCGGTTCGAGCTTGTTGTCGGCGAAGACCTTCTTGCTGAACCATAGCACGTTGGAACGGTGGATGTTGACCGGGACCGACCAGTAGTCACCCTTGTAAGAGACGATGTCCAGCACGCCCTTGGGGAAGGCCTTGTCCCAACCCTCAGACTTGTACAGGCTGGTCAGCGGCTCCATCTTGCCGGCCACGACCCAGGTGTCGATCAGCTCGTGGCCCGCGTGCACCTGGAAGGAGTCCGGCGGGTCGCCGCCAAGCATGCGGGTCGTGAGCACGGCCTTGGCCTGGGCGCCGGCGCCACCAGCCACGGTGGCGTTGATGATCTCGACGCCAGGGTACTTCTTCTTGTAAACGTCGTACAGTGCGTTTAGGCCCTCGGCCTCACCGCCGGCTGTCCACCACGAGAAGATCTCCAGCTTGCCTTTGGGGGCTGCGGGCGGAGGGGTGGGCCCACAGGCGGCCGCGATCATCCCGAGCACCACCAGGGCCACGACGAATCCATAGAACCTGAACCCTTTCATTGTCCCTATCCTCCTTTGGAAACATAGACCGGACACATAGACCGGAACTTTGATTACTGTGCCAGAGTAATTGTTTGTGGCGATGACCACCTCCCTTCGGCATCGGCGCGCAAGGTTCGGGTGGGCTGGCTCAAGATGTCGTGCAATACCAGGGCTATGCACCCGATAACGCAGGCATCCCGGCCATGGGTGGAAACCTCTACCCGAATTGTCTGGCTGGACTCGGCCAGGGAACGGCTTCCGATGGCTTGCTGAATGGCTGGGAGAAGGAACGGGCTGGCCAGGCTCAGCACCCCACCGAAGACGACCAACTCTGGATTAAAAGCGTTGATCAGATTAGCGATGCCTATCCCCAGGTACAGGCCCGTCTCCTGCAAGGCCTGACGGGTAATGGAGTCGCCCTCCTCTGCGGCTTGAACGATTAGTGGCACGCTGACCCTTTCCAGCCGATGCTCCACCAAATCGCTCACCCGACTGGAAGCGCCGTTCTCAATGGCCCTCCGCACTCGTTTGATCACTGCCTCCTGGCTAACCAGGGTTTCCCAGCACCCGCGGTTGCCACAATGGCAGGGTTCGCCATCGAGCACCAGGGTCATGTGGCCGATCTCGCCGGCGTAGCCGCTCCTCCCCCGATAAAGCCCACCGTCAATGACGATCCCGGCACCCAGACCTACCCCCACGTGGAGGTAGATGAAGTTCTTCGCGCGTTGTGCCGCCCCGAAATAATGCTCCCCCCAGGCAGCGGCGTTGGCGTCGTTTTCCACAAAGATGGGGCCTGGAAATTGGCGGGAGAGGATCTCTTTAATGGGCACGTTATGCCACTGAAGGTTAGGGGCGAAGATGAGGGTTCCGGAGGCCCCGTCAACCAGGCCCGGGACTCCTAGCCCCAGGCCCAAGACCGGGGTACCCGTGGACCACCCCACGGCCAGGGCCTCCCTGATCAGTTCCATGGCCCTGGCCAGGACGGCCTCCTGGCCCTGAAGGTGGGCGGAGTCTTCTTGGCGTCGCCAGAGGATCTGGGCCCGGAAGTCGGTCAGAATAACCGCAATGAAGTCGACTCCTATCTCAGTCCCGATGATACAGCCGGCGTGGGGGTTTAACTCCAGCATAATCGCCGGGCGCCCAGCGCCAGAGGGCTCGCGGCCAATCTCCCGCAGGAACCGCCGCTCCAATAGTTCTTGAACCAGGCTGGAGACAGTGGTCTTGTTCAACCCGGTCATTTCTGCTAGCCTGGCTCGCGAGAGAGGAGAGGTGTCGCTCAAGTGGTTCAAAACAATAGAGAGATTGATCTCCCTGACCAGGGCCTGGTCCCCCGTCCGGTAATGCCTTTGCAAAGAGACATCTCCCTGTGGAGTTAGTTGGTTGCTCCAACGAAATGAGTATAGCACGAAAAAAGCCCCGAGTCAATAGCCTGAGCAGGGAGAGGAGTAGCCCAGGCAGGATGCCTGCCAGACAGGATAGCAGTCAAATCAATCGGACAGGCTCGGGGAACAGGCCAATGGTCCAGGTGGAGAGATTGGGCTACTGGTTCTTTCACTAGTAAAGAAAGCCCGGGACGCTATCTGGGGATGAGATGGGCCGCGGAGGCCTTAAAGGTGACATCTACCTGCTGCCCGAGGCATAGCGCCATGTCCAGGGCGGAGCGTCGGGTGACGGTGGCCACCAGGGGAAACCCACACTCCACTGTAACGGCCACCAGGGCTCCTCGAGGGCTTAGCCGGCTCACCCGGCCCCGCAGGCGGTTGCGGGCGCTGGAGCTCGAGCCGCTGTTTTGAGGCGCATGGAGGGTCACATCCTCCGGCCGCAGGCAGACCAGCACCTCCCGGCCCGGCGGCAGGTCTGAGACCACCTCCACCCTGGCGCCGGATACCTGCACCAGCGCCAGGCTCTCCTCTTGGGCTAAGACCCGCCCTGGCAACACGGTCTCCATGCCCACGAAGGCCGCCACTTCCAGATCCACCGGCGCACCGAACACCGCCTCGGGCCGGTCCAATTGCCGGAGATGGCCGCCCATGAGCACCCCTACCCG
>JACQYG010000162.1 GCA_016208345.1 Chloroflexota bacterium | reverse complement strand
GTGAACTCGCCCGCAATGAGGAGCTCGTTGCGCAGCAAGAGGTCGTAGATACGGTAGATGCTGCCGGTCAGCGAGTTTTCAATAGGGGCGATGCCATGGTCGCATCGACCCGACTGGACCTCGGCGAAGACCTGGTCGAAGGTGGTGCACGGCACGGTCTCCACCGATTCGCCAAAGAAGGCGACGGCAGCAGCCTCGCTGAATGCACCACGTTCGCCCTGAAAAGCGACCGATATAGACACCCCACGCCTCAGGCCCGCCAGCCCCATGCTCCCCCTTGAGGGGGAGCTGTCCCTCGTCAACGGGAGACTGAGGGGAGCCAGCTCCAGCTTCCGGTCTGATCTCTCGGGCTTAGACCACCGCGCATCACAACCGCAGCACTGCCCCCTGGCTCCCGGACGTGACCATCTTGGCGTAGCGCGCCAGCCAGCCGCTGAGGCGGCCGTTCTGCTCCGGCTGCCAGGAGGCCTGCCGGACACGGAGCTCCTCCTCCGGGAGTTCCACCTCCAGTTTGCGTGCGGGGATGTCCAGGCTTATGATGTCACCGTCTTTGACCAAGGCAATGGGCCCCCCAGCGGCTGCCTCCGGCGACACATGGCCGATACACGCGCCGCGCGTCCCGCCGGAAAAGCGACCGTCGGTGATCAACGCCACCGAGGATCCCAGCCCCATGCCCATGATGTTCGACGTGGGCGCCAGCATCTCCGGCATGCCGGGACCGCCTCCAGGGCCCTCATAGCGAATGACCACCACATCGCCGGGCTTAACCTTGCCATGGAGGATGCCAGCGTTGGCCTGGTCGTGGGAGTCGAAGACGACGGCCGGGCCGCGGTGGCGCATCATCTCCGGCTGGATGCCCGCCGTCTTCACCACCGCCCCTTCCGGGGCCAGGTTGCCGAAGAGGATCGCCAGCCCACCCGTCTGGCTGTAGGGATTGTCCAGCGGGCGGATGCAGCCCTTGTCCTTGCTCTCGACTCCACGCACGTTCTCGCCCAGCGTCTTACCGGTCACGGTCAGGCAATTGGGGTGCAAGATGCCGGGCCGTTTCAGGAGCTCGTTGAGGATGGCCGACACACCGCCGGAACGATCCACGTCCTCCATGTGATAATCCGAGGAGGGGGCTACCTTACAGATATTGGGCACGCGCTCAGCCACCTGGTTGAGGCGCGCCAGGGGATAATCGACACCGGCCTCGTGGGCGATGGCGATGGCATGCAGCACGGTGTTGGTGGAGCCACCCATGGCCATGTCCAGGGCGAAGGCGTTGTCGATGGCCTGGGCGGTGACGATATCGCGGGGCTTCAGGTCCGTCTCGATCAGCTTCATGATCTGCCCCGCAGCCCGGCGCGCCAACTCACGGCGGCGCGGGTCAACGGCCAGGATCGTCCCATTGCCGGGCAATGCCAAGCCCAATGCCTCACACAGGCAGTTCATGGAGTTGGCAGTGAACAGGCCGGAGCACGAGCCACAGGTCGGACAGGCGTAGTCCTCGAGCTCTTTGAGTTCCCCCTCGTCGATCCTGCCCGCCTTAAAGGCACCCACGCCTTCGAAGACCGAGATGAGGTCCACCGTTTTGCCGCTGGGCGTCACGCCGGCCTTCATCGGGCCGCCGCTGACGAAGATGGTCGGCACGTTCAGGCGCATGGCGGCCATCAACATGCCGGGCACGATCTTGTCGCAGTTGGGAATACAAATGAGGCCGTCGAACCAGTGGGCGGCGACCATCGTCTCCACGCTGTCGGCGATGATCTCGCGGCTGGGCAGCGAGTAGTTCATCCCGAAGTGCCCCATGGCGATGCCGTCGTCCACCCCGATGGTGTTGAACAGGAACGGCACACCGCCCGCTGCGCGCACCGCCTCTTTGACCACATGGCCGAATTCCTCCAGGTGCACGTGGCCCGGGACGATGTCCACGTAGGAGTTGGCGACGGCGATGAAGGGTTTCGCGAGGTCTTCGTCCTTCACACCGACAGCTTTAAGGAGCGAGCGGTGCGGCGCCCGCTGAAAGCCCTTCTTTATCGTATCGCTGCGCATCCCATCCTCCCTCCGGTAGCCCAGGCAGCCATTCCATCTGCAGGAGAAACTATTACCACAGTCACCCCAAAAAGTCAATTCTTTGCTCGCTGAGCCTGTTTCGAAATCTGAATCGAACGTATTTCCGGGTGATGTTGAGGAGTGGTTTATCCCAAAAGAATTGGGCTCTTGCTCCATTCGCGGTAAGATAAAGGCTGGCCAACCACTCATCTTGCCGAAAGGAGAAGGTTCTTTACTAGTAAAGAATTTGTTTCCTCTCCGCGTTTCCGTATCGTTTTGCGGCAAGCGGTGTTATATCTTTCAAAATCCCTGAGGTGTTTTTTATTTGGCACCTTGTGGACTCTCTCCATCTATAAATAACTGAAGACAGGCTAACAAAATGGGTTGACAGGAATTGAATATCGTGGTATAAACCGCGCTCAAGAGATAGAGGAGACCTCGTGACCAGCCATTGTAGCCTGTTCAACAAGAATCACTGCCGATTTGAGGTACGGCCAGCGCCAAGCCCTGAGCGACTGCCCCTAGTAGTAGGCCACGGGTGTGGATAGGGGCGCCTGCCTTCTGGCGCTGAACCGGTTTATCTAGTAAGAACTAGCCCTCCAGACTACTGGGGGGCTAGTTTTATAGCACTATAGAGTAGGCCGCTTGGAAAGGGGAGGTTAATATATGCCCATTCTTTTGGAGGAGATCACCATCGAGAACTTCATCGCCACCTTCAAGAAGATCGTTCGAGAGAAAGAGGCGGCAGGTCTCGTTGCCATCCAAAGCAACCCGCCGGATCTCTTCGAAAGAGCAAAACAATATGGGACGCAATACAGGAATGGCAGTTGGGGTTGGAGTTCAAATATCTGGAGTAGAAGCGCTGCCGGCAGCGTTGTGGTAGAGAGCGAACAAGACCTAAAAATTGAGCATAAGCAACTGATGTTGAGGGTATTAGAACACATCCTGTCCCAGGGTCCGTTGATCCAGGTGGACGCCAATCTCGGACAACCCGGATCCAAGGCTGAGATGCGCTGTAGGCTTTATTGCGACCCCCAGTTTCCGGATATCGCCTATCGTTGGAGCCAACTGAATTTTCCTGGCAACCCGCACCTAGAGCCCGACGCTCAGGTTTTCTGTATCCCGCATTATTTAGAGAACCCCAATGTCCCGGGAAGCCACGAGATGCTCAAAGTCATCAGGTTTCCCAATCACAATTACACCATCGTAACCTGTAGTTCCTATCAAGGCGAGTGTAAGAAAGGCTTTCTATCACACTGGATATTCCACGTCTATAAGAGAGGGGGGACAGGAGAGCATGCGGCGCTGAGGGAGTTTACGGTCCGAAGGAACGACGGCAGGGAAAAGAGGATCGTCATGGGCGTGTGGGGCCTCACGGGAAGTGGGAAATCAACCCATGGTCTGTATATCGTTGACGAGTGCACCGCCCTCATCTTTAAGAAGCTATTCGGCGTCGAGGTTTTGAGTTTTGTCTCCCATCAGGTTATCAAGAACGATGACGTCGTGGGTGTCTTCAAAGACCGGGTGGTCTCTCCAGAAAAAGGTTCTTGGACAAAGACCGAGGATGTAAATGAGAATCAGGTGGGCATCCATCGCGCCGCAATTGCCTCCCGGGCACTTCATGAGAATACCGAATTCGCTCCTGACGGAAATCCAAGTTTTGCCGGCGCCTTGTTCCAGTACCATGGTAAGCCCAATCAAAACGCCAGGACGGTTATTATGCTTGAGGATACAGGCTACTTTGATGGCAATGTGGACTCGAGTGGTCCTCTTAACATGGCGGTTTTCATCAGCCCCGGATATAACTCCGATTTTGCCTGGCTAAAATTAAACGATGCGGCATTTGCCTGTAAAGTCATGGCTGATGGACGCACCACCGGCCATCCTGCTCAGAGTCGAAGGGGCGTGGGGGAGGAGAAATATGAATCTCGATACTGCCTGCCTTTCACGATGGGTGTCGGCAATGCCGCCCACGTGGTGCGCTTCTATCAGTTCATAAACGAAAGAGAAGGCACGGATGACCCTATGGAGATATACCAGATCTCGACCACCGGCAGAGTAGGGACAAAATATGAATGGATAGAAGTTCGGTTAGGCGATCAGAAAGCCAGCGTCCCCAAAACGCTATTTGAAGAAAAGAATGGCAAGAAAAGGCCAGTGGGTGGCACGGGCCCATTGATCGAGGAGACCGAACTCTTTCTCTTCCAGGCAGCGAGAGGAGCGGTTGAATATGAGCCGCATCCGATCTGGGGTGATAAGGTGTTGGTGCCAGCCAAGGTTCCCGGAATAGCCAGGGAGAGGCTCAATGAACTTAACCCATTCAGCTACCATTCCCTTGATGAGATGAAACGGCTACTGAAAGCCCAGGTCTTAACCAGTAAGTTTAACCTGGATCAGCAGTGTCCGGGGCTTCCAGACTACATCCGTAATGCCATGGATGCAGGGCTCGAGAGCTGAACAAGGTTACCCAGTCAGAAGCGAGGAGCTGATCTTATGGCCAGGGTACACTTCATCGATGTGACTAACCGTGACGGCGTCCAGACCGCTGGCATCAGCCTGGCAAAGTTGCAAAAGACCATGGTCAACTACTACCTGGGGCAGTTGGGGGTCTATCAATCGGAGCTCGGCTTCCCTTGTATCTGGCACGAGGGGAACTACATCGAGGCTAACCTCGAACTGGCACGCCGAGGGGTGATGGGGAGCCTGGTTCTGGAAGGGTGGTGCCGTGCCACCGTCGAAGACGTCGAGAAAGCGGTGAGCACTACCAGCCTCCAGCATCTCAACCTGTCGGTCCCCACCTCGGCTCAGATGATCCGGGGCAAGTTCGCGGGGAGAGTGGATGCCAAGATGGTGATAACCAACATGGTCTCCGCTGTCCGAAGGGCGAAAGATGCAGGCATCCTCACCGTGGGCGTCAACGCCGAGGATGCTTCTAGGACGGAGCTGGGCTACCTGATCGAGTTCGCTCAAGCCGCCAAGGATGCCGGTGCCCAGCGCCTGCGATATTGCGACACCATCGGCATCGAGAGCCCCATGCATATCTGCAACCGGATCAAGGCCTTGGCAGAGGTAGGAATACCCATAGAAATGCACTGCCACAACGATCTGGGCATGGCGGTGGGCAATACGATAGCCGGGGCGAAGGCGGCGCTGGAGGCGGGGGTGGACGTCTACGTCAACGCAACGGTCAACGGACTGGGAGAGCGGGCCGGCCAGGCTGATCTTCTCTCTTGCATCCTGGCGCTGGAATTCGCGCATGAGCTGGGCGGTGAGGTGGAGCTGGGGGATAGGATCGACCTCACGGTGGCACGCCGCCTGGCCCATTACGTGGCTCGTGCCTTCGGCCTGCCCTTGCCCATGAACCAGCCTGGGGTGGGAGCTAGCGTCTTCGCCCACGAATCGGGCATCCATGCCGACGGGGTTCTCAAGGATAGGCGAAACTACGAGCTCTTCGACTACGACTTGCTGGGGCCGGCGAAGCTTTGCTCTGCGCCGGATGGGCGGGTTATCACCACCGGTGAGTACGGAGGCCTGGCCGGCCTTCGCCATGTCTATGAGCAAATGGGCATTGTCTTCGAGGACACCGTGCAGGCGCGCCAGATATTGGAACTGGTCCAGGCCGCTAACGTCCATACCCAGATGCCCCTGACCGATGATGAGCTCATCCTGATCGCCCGCTATCCTGACCAGGTACGGAAGCTTCTCTCCTTTCCCTTGCTAGAGCCAGTCGTCGGAGGAAGAGAGGCAACCATTGAATTCGCCGGAGCTGCAAGGAATGGCTAGAAATCTGACCTACAAGATCCTGGCAGAGCATCTGGTCTTTGGGCAGTTGGTGCCAGGGCAGGAGATAGCAATTCGCATAGACCAGACGTTGACTCAAGATGCCACCGGGACAATGGCCTACTTGCAATTCGAGGCCCTGGATCTCCCCAGGGTTCGCACGGAGCTCTCCGTCAGCTATGTGGATCACAACCTGCTCCAGACGAGTTTCGAGAACGCCGATGACCACCGCTATCTCCAGACGGCGGCCGCCAAATATGGCGTATACTTTTCCAGGCCTGGCAACGGCATCTGCCACCAGGTGCACCTGGAGAGGCTTGGGCTGCCAGGCAAGACGCTTCTCGGCTCGGACAGCCACACCCTTACCATCGGTGCCCTGGGCTCCCTGGGCATCGGCGCTGGCGGGTTGGACGTAGCCCTGGCCATGGGAGGCAACCCCTTCTACCTGCCCACCCCCAGGGTGCTCCTGGTGCGGCTCCGGGGCCGATTGGGGCCCTGGGTAACCGCAAAAGACATCGCCCTGGAGCTTCTGCGCCGGCTATCGGTAAAAGGTGGGGTCGGCAAGGTGCTCGAGTTCGGAGGGGATGGAGTCGCCCACCTGACAGTTTCAGGACGGGCGACCATCGCCAACATGTGCGCCGAGTTGGGGGCAACCAGCGCCATCTTCCCCAGCGATGAGCAGACTTTGGCTTACCTGCGGCTACAGGGGCGCCAGGAGGGCTGGTGCCCTTTGGCCCCCGATCCGGAGGCTGCCTACCATGAGGTTCTAGAGATCGACCTGGAAACCTTGGAGCCTCTCATCGCTCAGCCCTCCAGCCCGGACAATGTGGTGCCGGCACGGGAGGTTAGAAAGCTCCCGGTGGCCCAGGTCTGTGTGGGAGGCTGCTGCAACTCCAGCTATCGGGATCTGATGAGCGTGGCCGCCATCCTGGAGGGAAAGAGGGTGCACAAAGACGTGAGCCTTACCATCTCTCCTGGCTCTAGACAGGTCTACCAGATGATCGCGCGGTATGGAGGCTTGGCTGCTCTCCTGTCTAGCGGGGCCCGAATCCTGGAAACTGCCTGTGGCCCCTGTATCGGGATGGGACAGGCCCCGCCGACCGGAGAGGCCTCGGTGCGCAGCTTCAACCGGAATTTTCCGGGACGCAGCGGCCACCCTCAAGACCGGGTCTATCTGGCCAGCCCGGAGGTGTGTGCGGCCACCGCTCTCTTTGGCCAGATCACGGATCCCCGGGAGCTGGGCCATCATCCCAAGCTGCATGAGCCGGAGGCCTATCTCGTGGATGACAGCATGATCATACCGCCGGTTGAAAATGCAGAGGACATCGAGGTCATCAAGGGGCCAAACATCAAACCCCTGCCTGATCAAGAGCCTCTGTCATGCCGGGTTCAGGGGCCAGTCTTGTTGCTAGTTGGTGACGACATCACCACGGATCATATACTGCCTGGAGGTCCCAAGGTGTTGCCTTTGCGCTCCAATATCCCGGCCATCAGCCAATTCGCCTTCGCCCCGTTGGACCCTGGCTTCGCCGAACGAAGCCGGGCTGCGGGGGGAGGTTTCATCGTCGCCGGCGTCAACTACGGCCAGGGGTCCAGCCGGGAGCATGCAGCGCTTGCCCCCCACTACCTGGGGGTAAAGGCAGTCATCGCCAAATCGTTTGCGCGCATCCACCATGCTAATCTGGTGAATTCTGGCATACTGCCCTTGACCTTCGTCGATGAAACCGACTACCAGGCCTTGGGCCAGGGCGATCAGTTGCAGATCGAGGGCCTGCCTCAGGCCCTGATGGATGGGAGCGTTACCATCAAGAACCTCACTAAGGGCACAACCTTTCAGGCCCAGCACGCCCTGGGTGAGCGACAGATCGCTATAATCGCGAATGGCGGCTCGCTCAACTACTTTCGCCAGGGTGGGAGATGAGCCCACGGCGCAATTAGTTGCCCCGAGGGGCCGCATCGCCGGAGGCGGACGGGGTCTCGCACGGTCTTTCCCGTTTCAGCCTTAATTGTACTGTGGTGGGCCCACAACGTGGACGGACGGCAGTTTAACTGCCTGTGAACGGAATGGCGCATCGGCCAGGGCCCGGCGCCAGCCGTCGAGCATCTGGGGATGATCGACTACTCAAATCGGCTATTCAAGGGGGTTTTTAGATGGCACACCGAGTGACTCTCATCCCCGGGGACGGCGTGGGGCCGGAGGTCGCCCTGGCCGCCCAGCGCGCGGTGGAGGTCACAGGGGTGAAGATCGAATGGGAGGTGCAGAGAGCAGGCACGGAGGTGATGGCTCAGGAGGGCACGCCCCTGCCAGACCAGGTCTTGGAATCCATCAAGCGCAACAAGGTGGCCCTCAAGGGTCCCATCACCACGCCAATAGGTGTCGGGTTTCGCAGTGTCAATGTAGCTCTCCGTAAGGCTTTGGACCTCTACGTCAACCTGCGTCCTGCCCGAACCATCCCCAGCGTGCCTTCCCGATATGAAGGCGTGGATCTGGTGATCGTTCGAGAGAACACCGAAGACCTGTACGTAGGGCGGGAGAGCCAGGTAATACCCGGAGAGTCGGCTGAGGCGATCAAGGTCATAACACGGCAGGGCAGCCGGCGCATCGTGCGCTTTGCCTTCGAATACGCACGGAGCAATGGCCGGAAAAAGGTCGCCGCCGTGCACAAGGCCAACGTCTTGAAACTCACCGATGGGTTGTTTCTCCACGTGGCCCGGGAGGTAGCCCAGGGATATCCCGACATCGGGTTCGAAGACCTGATCGTAGACAACATG
>JACQYG010000047.1 GCA_016208345.1 Chloroflexota bacterium | reverse complement strand
TGGCTCCGATGATCGTATCCACATCCAACCCGAACTCCGTTCCATCCACCGGGATGGGTCGACGGCGGCCGCTCTTGTCGGGCTCTCCCAGTCGCATTTTCAGGCATTCCAGGCCGCCCACGGTGGCGTTCTTGACCAGCACTCGCTTCGGTGCGCTCAGGTAGAGGAACCTGATCCCCTCCTCCTCGGCCTCCCGGATCTCCTCCGGGATGGCCGGCATCTCCTCCCGAGACCGGCGATACACCACCGTCACCTCGGCTCCCCGGCGCACTGCGGATCTGGCCGCATCCATGGCGGTGTCGCCCCCGCCGATCACCGCCACCCGCCGGCCCATCTCCACCGACCTTCCCAGGTTCAGGTCGCGCAACAGGTCCAGGCCGTAGATGACGCCCCTGGCTTCCTGGCCGGGAATGTCGAGTCTGGTGCTTTGGTGCTGCCCAGTGGCGATGAATACCGCTTGATGCCCACTCAGGTCATCCAGCGCTATGTCCAGGCCAATCCTGATGCCGGTCTTTATCTCAACACCCAGGGAACAAATATTGGCGATCTCCTTCTCCAAGATATCCCTGGGCAGTCGGTACCTGGGGATTCCCACCGCCAACATGCCACCAGCCACCGGCTGGGCCTCATAGATCGTCACCGCGTAACCCTTGCGAACCAGGTGATAGGCACAAGAGAGCCCCGCCGGGCCTGCGCCCACCACCGCTACCCTTTCGCTCCGAGCCGCCTCGCTCTTGACCTTGAGGTTTTTCCGAAGGCCGTAGTCTCCCAGGAAGCGCTCCACATGGTGAATCGCCAGCGGTTCATCGAAGTTAGAGCGGTTGCAGGCCTGCTCGCAGGGATGGTAGCACACACGGCCGCACACCGACGGCAGCGGGTTATCCTCCATGATCAATTCCCAGGCCCGCCCGAACTCACCGGCTTTGGACAGTTCCAGATACCCCTGGATCTTCTCCCCTGCCGGACAGGCGTGGTTACAGGGCGGTGTTTTGTCCTCGTACACCGGTCGCATGTAACGCCAGGTGCCAGTCTTGTTCACCAGCATGGTGCCCAAGGAAACCGCCAACGGCGGCATGTCCCTCTCCGAGGCAAATGTGATCTTCTCGTCCAGCCTCCACCCTGCTCTAGACCCTGGCGCCATCGTATGCCTCCCTGGTGGCCCGGGCATTGGCCTCTTTATTGGTGGGCACTGCATTCTTCACCGCCTCCACCACCGCGTCGATGCCTACCAAACCGGTGCTCCTGGCAAAGGCGCCCAGGATGGCCGTATTGACGATAGGAGCGGTCCGAGAGCCCAGGCGATGCCGAATGGCGATGCTGCTGGCGTCCACCGTCGCCACCCGATACTTGGTTGACAACCGGAATTCCCCCGGAGGTTTTTCACTGTTGATGATCACCCATCCCCCGTCCTTCAGGCCGGCGGTCACGTCCACCGTTTCGATCAACCCCGCATCTAAAACCACGACGTGATCGGGCTCGTAGATCTCACTTTTGAGCCAGATCTTGCGGTCGTCCATCCGAAGAAACGCTGTTACCGGTGCTCCTCTTCTCTCCACGCCGAAGGCCGGGAAAGCCTGGACGTATTTGCCCTCTTTGAACAGGGCCGCTGCCAGGATCTGGGAGGCGATGACCGCTCCCTGCCCGCCCCGACCGTGCATCCTGATCTCCACCATGCCAACCTCCTCGTTGACGGTGCGTTCTACCTGCTAAGCGGCCAAGAGGACCCCCAGGGCCATAGATGTCAGCTTGGTCTCATGGGGATCGGACCTGGAGGCCACCACCAGGGGAACCTTGGCCCCCACGACGACGCCAGCCATCTTGCCGTTGGCGAAATAGGTGATGGCTTTGGCCAGGATGTTGCCGCTCTCCACATCCGGCGTGATCAAGATGTCAGCCTGGCCTGCCACCGGGCTGTGTATGCCTTTGATCTCGGCCGACTCCAGGGAGATGGCGTTGTCCAGGGCCAACGGACCGTCGACGATGCCGCCTTGGATCTGGCCCCGCTCGGCCATCTTCGAAAGGTTTGCGGCATCCATGGTCGATGGTATCTTGAAGTTGACCATCTCCGTTGCTGCCAACACCGCCACTTTCGGCTGCTCCACACCCAACCTCCGCGCCACGTTGATGGCATTCTGGACGATGGAGATCTTCTGCTCCATGGTGGGCGCCACCACCACGCCAGCATCGGAGATGAAGATGAGTCGGTCCATGCCCGGGACCTCAAACACGCCCACGTGGGTGAACAGGGCGCCGGTGCGCAGGCCAGCCTCCCTGTCCAGGGCAGCCCGCAAGAAGTCACCGGTCTCGATCTTCCCTTTCATGGCGATGTCGGCGTGGCCCAGGTTCACCAGTTCCATGATCCGCCTGGCCGCGGCCTTAGGATCAGGTTCGGCCACCATGATCATCCCCGAGATGTTGATGTTATGCTCTTTCGCGGTCTCGCGAATCAGCCCTTGATTTCCCACCAGGATGCAGGTGGCCAGTCCCTGGCTCTGGGCGTCGGCCGCCGCCAGGAGCACCTCGTGTTCATGGGCCGCGGCGATGGCAATGGCCATAGGGCCGACTTTTCTTGCCGCCTCCATCAACTGAGCAAAGGTCTTAATTGCCATGGAGCCC
>JACQYG010000161.1 GCA_016208345.1 Chloroflexota bacterium | reverse complement strand
GGATGTGGTGGAGATGGACACAAATGAGCTCCAGTTGTACATCGTGCATGGAACCCTGGAGCCCAAGTCCACCACCGGCTTGGTGGGCACGGGGATGGTGCCGGAGGACCCAGACACCCGGGCGAACCTGGTGGCCACCTTCAACGGCGGCTTCGGCGCCATGCACGGCGCCTACGGCATGATGGTGAACCGCCAGATCTATCTGCCGCCAAAAGAAGGCCTGGCCACAGTCGGGGTCTACCAGGATGGCACCGTGCGCCTGGGCAAGTGGGGCAAGGATATGTCCCTGACCCCCGACCTGGTTTCGTTTCGACAGAATTGCCCCCCGCTAATCGAAAAGGGGGTCATCAACCCGGAGCTCTCCGAACTCAAGCTCTGGGGCCTGTCGGTGTCCGATCAGGTGTACATACCTCGCTCCGGGCTGGGGCAGACCCGGGACGGCAGGTTGATCTACGCCATCGGCAGGGACATCACCGCCCGGACGTTGGCGGAGGCATTTAAGAGAGCGGGGGCCTGGAACGCCATGCAGTTGGACGTGGATGAGTTCGGCGTGGTGTTCATCAGTTACCAGGTAACCCGGGACCAAAACGGCCGGCCCCGCCCGGTGGGCACCAAGTTGCGGGACGAAATGCACGGCAGCGAGCTCTTGAACCTGCGTCCTTATGCGGTGGACTTTTTCTACGTGCTGCGCAAACCCCAGGGCCCGAGGCCTTCACTAGTACAGAGCACCCCCACGCCTGCTGCCTCCGCTACGCCGGCCACTCCCCGTGATCCGGCCCTGGCGGGGCTCCCCGGAAGGATCGCCTTCACCTCCAGCCGCGATGGGAGCGCCCAGGTTTACGTGATGCAGCCCGATGGAACCGGCCAGACCCGGTTGACCAGCGGGCCCTCTGACAACTGGGGGCCGGCCTGGTCGCCGGATGGCCGCAAAATAGCCTTTGCCTCTCGCCGCGACGGCAATGCCGAGATCTACGTTATGGACGCTGACGGCTCAGGGCAGAGGCGCCTGACCTTTGCCTCCTCCGAGGAGTGGGGGCCGGCCTGGTCGCCCGACGGCAGCAAGATCGCCTTCCACTCCGACCGGGAGGGCCGGGCCGAGATCTACGTGATGAACGGCGACGGCAGCGGCGTGGTGAAACTCACCCCGCACAAAGGGAATAACGAGAACCCCTCCTGGTCGCCAGATGGCCGGAGCATTGCCTTTGATTCGGACTGGGAGGACTACGGCAAGATATCCAGCGGCTTCACCATCTATACCATGCCTTCCCAGGGCGGCGAGACGCGCAAACTGGTCCCCGGCTATACCCCCGCCTGGTCGCCGGACGGCCAGCGCCTGGCCTATGCCGCCGGCTCGGCCGGCCTGGGCGAGATCTGGCTCCTGGGACTGAATGGCTCAGGGTGGCGCCGGTTGACCAGCAACTCCACCGACGATCGGTCGCCCACCTGGTCCCCGGATGGCCGGTGGCTGGCCTTTGCTTCCCAGCGCGATGGGGACTGGGAGATATACGTCATGAAGGCGGACGGAACGTCCCAGACCCGCTTGACGTACCAGGGCGGAACCTCCCCGTCGTGGTCCAGGTGAGCGACGTGATACACCCCACCGCTTTTGTCTCCTCGGAGGCGCAAATTGGCCCGGGCATCAGGGTTTGGCACCATTGCCAGGTGCGGGAGCGTGCGGTCGTCGGCGCGAACTGCATCCTGGGCAAGGGCGTGTACGTGGATGCCGGGGTGATTATCGGCAACAACGTGAAGGTCCAGAATGGCGCCTCCCTCTATCGCGGTGTCACTCTGGAGGACGGCGTTTTCATCGGCCCCCACGCCTGCCTGACCAACGACTGCTATCCCCGGGCCATCACCCCTCAGGGACGACTGAAGACCGACAAAGACTGGGAAGCGGGGCTGATCCTGGTGAAATACGGTGCCTCCATCGGTGCGGGGGCGATCATCTTGCCCAACGTAACCATCGGGCGCTTCGCCATGGTGGGGGCCGGGTCGGTGGTGACTCACGATGTGCCAGACCACGGCCTGGCCCTGGGGGTGCCGGCGCGCCTGGTGGGGCACGTGTGCTCCTGTGGGCGGCGGCTGGCGGAAAGGGGACGGGCCGAGCAGGCAGTGACATTCTACTGCGCTCACTGTACACGGGAAATAACGCTGCCCATCAATGCCGAGTCTGGTGGGCCTTCGACCTGATGTCCCGGCCCCCGCTTTCGCGGGGGTCAACTCCGGGACATCAGGAGCAGATTGAACGGTCAATGCGATTGGCCTGCTACCCATTTCGAGATGGGTAGGAGTCTAGCCGGGTTGGGCGGCTCACTGGAAAAGAGGGCGTTTTTATGCTTAGGGCCGGGGTCATCGGGGTGGGCGTGATGGGCAGGCATCACGCCAGGGTGTACAGCGAGCTGCCGGGCGTGGAGCTGGCCGCGGTGGCCGACGAAGACCGCGGTCTGGCCCAGGCGGTGG
The DNA here is from genome assembly GCA_016208345.1 of Chloroflexota bacterium. GTDB lineage: Bacteria > Chloroflexota > DTOL01 > DTOL01 > JACQYG01 > JACQYG01. The sequence goes on along the minus strand of JACQYG010000161.1, from coordinate 1,861 downwards.
CCCGAGCCTATGGAGCCCGGGCCTATGGCGGCTGCGAGGAGATGTTAGAGCAGGAGGAGCTCCACGTGGCCTCGGTGGCCGTGCCCACCCGGTACCACGAACCGGTGGCTCTGGAGGCCATTGCCCGGGGGGTTCATCTCCTGGTGGAGAAACCCTTGGCGGCCACGCTGGAGGAGGGGCGGAGGATCGTAGAGGCGGCCCAGGAGAGAGGCCTCAAGTTGGCGGTGGGCCACATCGAACGCTTCAACCCGGCGGTCCTGGAGCTGAAACGCTGCCTGGAGGCTGGCCAACTGGGCAAGATCTATCAGATCCATGCCCGGCGGTTGGGCCCTTTCCCACCCCGAATCAAGGACGTGGGGGTGGTCATCGACCTGGCCACTCACGACCTGGACGTCGTGCGCTACCTGGTCGGTGAGCCCGTGGAAAGGGTTTACGCGGAGATGGGGTGGACGGAGCACAGGGAATACGAGGACATCGTTTCCGCGCTCCTGAAGTTCTCCAGCGGCACCATTGGCCTCCTGGAGACCAACTGGCTCACGCCCACCAAGATCCGGGACCTGGCCGTTACCGGGGAGCGGGGCATGTTCGTGCTGAACTACCTTACCCAGGAGCTGGTCTTCTACGCCAAGGACTTCCCAGATACCCGTTGGACTGCCGACACGCGTTCCAGCGGGATGCGCGTGATCGCCGGGAAGAAGGTGACCATACCGGTGGTCAAACGCGAGCCCCTCAAGGTCGAGATAGAATCCTTCCTGGCAGCGGTGCGGGAGGACCGCACCCCCTTGGTCAGTGGCGAGGATGGCCTGGAGGTCCTCTCCCTGGCCCTACGCCTGATCCGAGCGGGAACCCATCAGGCCATCGTCTTGTCTTAGGTGATCTCCTTCGATGCCACCCTTCCTAACCGTGGTAATCCCCGCCTATAACGAAGAGCGCAACCTGGCGACCACGGTGCCCCTGGTCGCCGGTGAGCTGTCGGCCCTGGCTTGCGATTACGAGATCATCATCGTGAACGACGGCAGCACCGACTCCACACCGCAGGTCGCATCGTCTTTGGCTGGGGAGAACCAACGGGTCCGCGTGGTCCATCACGCGGCTAACCTGGGCATCGGCCAGGGCATCTTCACGGGGATTAAGGAGGCCCGTGGGGAGTTCTTCATCATCATCCCCGCCGACCTGGCTCTTGACATAAAAGAACTATCCCGGTACCTGGAGGCGGCCCGAGAGGCGGACGTGGTGGTGGGCTTGCGTTCGGACCGTCGCGACTATACGTTTTTTCGGCGGGTGGTCTCGTGGCTTAACATCCAGTTGATACAGAAGCTCTTTGGCATGAGGGAGCGTCAGTTCAACTACATCAGCCTTTTTCGCACGCGGTTGCTTAAGGATATGGACCTGGTGTCTCAGGGCAGCGCCTTCATCTTCGCCGAGATGATCATCCGTGCCAAGGACGCCGGGGCCCGGCTGACCCAGGGGGAAGTGCGCTATGCGCCCCGGGCCCGTGGTCAGGCCACCGGCGCCCGGCTGGGGCTGATCCTGCGGACGGGCCGGGACATGCTGCGGTTCTGGTGGCGGCGGAAACTGGCGAAAGGGTAGTAGCCCAACCGCGTTGGGCGATCTTGTTAGTTCAGGAGTTGAACTCCTGAACAACAGACGGCCAATACGATTGGCCTTCTACCCCTGCTAATAAAAAAGCGCGGCGATTGCCGGAGAACCGGATAACATGCTCTTGTATGATAATTAGTACCTTACAAGTGAAATCTTTGCACAAAAAGCAAAGATTTTTCGCCTGTTTGGTTTCGGCTTGTCGTGCGCCGGTCAAAACCGGCAAGGTGTATTATGGTGCGAGTCCAGAACAGTCAAGGTC
>JACQYG010000046.1 GCA_016208345.1 Chloroflexota bacterium | reverse complement strand
ATCTCCTCTAGAGGCTTTCGTGGCCTTGCCGGCGGCGACTCGGCCGGGAGCCCTACCGGGACCATGGCAAAGAGTCTCCAGGGCTTGGCGACGCCCAAGAGCCTCTCCAGCTCGTTGCGCGCCACCAGGGGCCCATGGGTCCAACAGGCACCGTAGCCCAGGGCATGGGCCGCAAGAAGCAGGTTCTCCACCGCGGCGGCGACCCCGTGAGGGCTGGGGTCATGCTGCTGCCCCAGGATCAGCTCTATAGCGTTCAGGTCCACCAGGTCATAGTCTTTCTGCAGTACAGCGATGGTCACCGGCGCCTGGGCAAAAAAGGTAGAGAACCGGCGCAGATAGCGCAGGTAGGCTTCCATGCGGCGGGGCGCCCCTACCTTCTCTGAGCGCTCCAGGAGGGAGCAGAATTTATGCTCCACCGCCTGGGCCATCTGCTGCAAGAGGCCCCGGTCCTGAACCACTACGAAGTGCCAGGGTTGCTGATTGGTTCCGCTGGGGGCGTGCCGGGCTGCCTCCAGCATTCGCCGGAGGTCCTCCCTGGGCACTGGGGTATCCTGGAACTTTCGAATACTTCGTCTACTCTGAATCGCCGTAAAGAGCTCCACCTTCACCCGCCTCACGCCTCAGCCCGGCTCCCTGCCGCCGCCGAGCAGGGCATCTACCCTGCGCCACAAGCGTATGAGGGCCGACCTAAAGGCGTATAGTCTCCCTCGCATGCGGTGCCAGGCCGTCTTCCACCAGGGAACCGGCACCGGAGCAGCCACCGGCCCCCACTTCAGCACCGCTGAGGCCCAGGTGAGCCCGGCCCCAAACCCCACCAGGACCAGGTTATCCCCCGGTTTCACCCGGCCGTTTTCGATGGCCTCGCACAGGGCAATGGGGATCGAGGCGGCAGAGGTGTTGCCATACTTCTCCAGATTGACGAATACCTTCTCGGGAGGGAGCTTCAGGGACTTCGCTGCNNNNTTCACCGCGAAGCGGAAGACCTCGCGGCCGTCCATTTTCACGTAATGCAGACGCTCCTCCACGGTGGAAAGACTGGCCGGGTGCTTGCTACCCCCTCCTGGCAGGATGAGCAGATCGGCACCGGAGCCATCGGCACCCAGGACGAAGGAGAGCAAGCCGCCGGCGTTGGCGTTGGGCCGCAAGAGCACCGCCCCTGCGCCGTCGCCGAAGAGCACGCAGGTATTGCGGTCGGTCCAATCGACGATGCGGGAGAGGGTCTCCGCGCCGATGACCATGATCGTGTCATAGGCGCCAGTTTGGATGAACTGGGCTGCCGTGGCCAAAGCATAAACGAAGCCTGAGCATCCGGCAGCCAGGTCGAAGGCGCCGGCGCGGCTGGCCCCCAGGGCGTCCTGGACCAGACACGCCACCGACGGAAAAGCGTAGTCGGGGGTAGCGGTGGCCACGATGATCAGGTCCAGCCGCGCTGGGTCCACGTCGGCCACTTTCAGAGCCTCTTGGGCCGCCTGGATCGCCATGGTTGCCGTGGTCTCCCTGGGAGCAGCCACGCGGCGCTCGCTGATGCCCGTACGCTCGCGAATCCACTGATCGGAGGTGTCTACCAACCGGGCCAAATCTTCGTTGGTCAAGACCTTGGCCGGGACGTACTTGCCCCAGCCCACCACCTGAGCATGTCTCTTCAAGGCTGGCTCCTCAGCCCCAGGGGACTATCTGCCGGACAACTGATAACTCCCACGATGCCTGGGCCGCCGTGCACCGTAAGTGAGTGGACCAGTTCGTGCACCGTGGCCTCCTGGCAGTTCAACCGCCTCTGGGCCTCCTGACAAAGCCCCTGGGCCTCCGGCAGGGCCCTGGCGTGGGCGACGGCTAGCTCCACTGGCCGCCGGCCCATGGCCTCCCCAGTCAGCTCCAACAGGCGCTCCAACGACCTTCTCCGGGTGCGGACCTTTTCAACGGCCTCCAGGAGACCGTCTTCCACCTTGATGATCGGCTTGACGTCCAGGAGCGAGGCTAGAGCGCCTTGCAGCTTCCCCACCCGGCCGCTGGCCTGCAGGAACTTGAGAGTCGCCGTGGTCAAGTAGATCCTGGTGTTTACCTTCATGAAGTCCAAGGTCTGGAGGATCTCCTCCTCGCCGGCCCCGCCCTCTGCCATTTGGGCTGCCTTGAGAACCATGAAGCCGGTGCCCAGGGAGATCGAGGCGGTGTCGTATACCACCACCTTCGCTCCGCCCTGGACCAGGCTTGCGCCCACACTGGCTGACTGGCAGGTGCCCGAGAGCCTGGCGGTAATATGGATGGAGAGGATGGTCGAGGCGCCAGGGGCCAGCTCCCGGTATACCTGGGCGAACGGTCCGGCGGCTGGCACCGAGGTTTTGGGGACCACGCCCGACTCCACCTGCCCGTAGAAGTATTCGTCATCCAGATTCACGCCCTCTTGGAAAGTCGCCTGGCCGAGCTGGACGTTGATCGGCAGGACGTGGATGTCGTAGCGTCTCAAAAGCTCCACCGGCAGGTTGCAGGTGCTATCGGTTACCACCTTGATCTTCGCCATCGGTGCCTCCTGCCCCGGGGAAAGATGGGACGATGAGGGGTTGGGCCAACTGTGACCGTGCTGGCTGAGCCCCTAGCCGTCGAACTTCTTGATGGCCAAACAGGCGTTGTGGCCGCCAAAGCCAAAGGAGTTAGAGAGGGCCGCGCTCACCGCTCTGGCCCGAGCCACATTGGGGACGTAGTCCAGGTCACATTCCGGGTCGGGGTTTTCGTAGTTGATAGTAGGGTGGATCAGGCTGTCCCGCATGGCCAGAATGGTGGCAATGGCCTCCACCGCGCCGGCAGCGCCCATGAGGTGGCCTACCATGGACTTGGTGGAGCTGATAGCCAGTTTATAGGCGTGATGCCCAAAGACGGTCTTGATGGCCGCGGTCTCGTTTTTATCGTTCAGTACCGTAGAGGTACCGTGGGCGTTGATGTAATCCACCTCCGCAGGGGCAAGGCGAGCCTTATCCAGGGCGATCTGCATGGCTCGGGCTGCCCCCTCGCCAGCCTCGGCCGGCGCGGTGATATGATGGGCATCGGAGGTGGCACCGTAGCCCACGATCTCAGCGTAGACCTTGGCCCCCCTGGACCGAGCATAGCCCAGCTCCTCCAATACCAAAATACCTGCCCCCTCGGCCATCACGAACCCGTCCCGATCGCGGTCAAAGGGTCGCGAAGCCCGCGCGGGCTCAGCGTTGCGCCTGGAGATCGCCTGCATGCTGATAAACCCCCCCAGGGCCAGAGGCACGATGGGCGCCTCAGTGCCGCCGCAGATCATGGCGTCGGCATCTCCCCGGCGAATGGTCTCGAAGGCCTCGCCAATGGCATTGGAGCCAGTAGCACAGGCCGAGACCAGCGCGTAATTGGGGCCCTTTGCCCCGTAGGTTATGGATACCTGACCGGCGGCCATGTCCACGATGAGCATGGGAACAGCGAAGGGGCTAACGCGGCCAGGTCCCCTGGTTTCCATCACCCTCTGCTGCTCGACGATCGTGCTGATCCCTCAGATGCCGGAGCCGAAGATCACCCCTACTCGATGGCTGTTGCTGCCATCGATTACCAGACCTGAGTCGGCCATGGCCTCCCGGGTGGCGATCAAAGCGAATTGACAGAAGCGATCCATCCGGCGGGCTTCCTTGGGGTCAAAGTAGGCCAAAGGGTTATAGTCTTTAACCTCGGCGGCGAACCGCACCTCAAAAGGGCTGACGTCGAAAAGAGTGATGTCAGCCACGCCGGAACGGCCTGCCAGCAAGGCCTCCCAGGTCGAAGGGACATCACGGCCCACTGGAGTGATGGCACCCATGCCGGTGACGACCACTCGTCTCATCAGGGTATTCCTCCCGGGCAGAAGGTTTTCAGGCCAAGGACCTATCGCACGTACTAGAAGGAGCCTTTAGGACCAAGTCGTCTGGCTGAAGCCCACAGACTTCAGGGGTTATAACACCGCTTGGCAGGAAAGGATACGGAACTAACGGCCAAAGCAGACAGGAGGTGTCTTTCGCGGCGCTTTAGTGGTCGCAACCTTTTAGGACCATCGGCGAGATAGTTAGCGCATTATACAACAACGCCAGGATTTGTTCCAGATCTCATCGCCCATTTAAGTTGACGGCAACGGACAGCATGCTATAATACTTTTGTTTTTTGATGTAATATCAGCACATCTTCCCGCCCTGAGCCCGCCCGCCAGCGCGCCTGGACGTGCTGCGCTACGGCGGCATCGGCCTGGGATTGTGGTGGCCTTCTCGTTCTCCGAGCACGTGCTGTGCCTGGACGGCGGTGGTCTGGTTGGCTGCTGACCTCTTCGAGGTCAGCAGCCTAGTCGGGGCACGATGGGTGAAGGAGGCCCGATACGAGTCAGCTTGACTTCATCCTCTGGCTGCAGTCCTTTCGTTCCCCTCTCCT
>JACQYG010000160.1 GCA_016208345.1 Chloroflexota bacterium | reverse complement strand
CCTACCCCGGTGCCTCCCACCAAGCCGCCAATAGCAACGACAGCTCCACCGCCCACCGCCACCGCCGCACCCAAGTCCGTGAAGCTGACCATGTGGAGCAAGGAAGCCGGCGAGCCGCTGGACTGGAGCATCGCCCAGACCAAGGCCTTCACCGCCAAGTACCCTAACATCACCTTTGAGGTGGTGAACAAGGGCGTGGAGGACTTGCGCAATGACTACCAGACTGCAGCGTTGGCCGGCACTGGCCCGGACTTCCTGTGGACGGTGAACGACCACATTGGGGTCTTTGCAGCGGCGAAGATAATCCAGCCCGCCGAGGATGTCTTCGGCAAAGACTACTTCAAGAAGTTCGTCCAGCCGGGCAATGACGCCGCAGTGTACGAGGGCAAGATCTGGGGCGTACCCATCTCCGTGGGCAACCACCTGATGTTGCTCTACAACAAGAAACTGGTCAAAGAGCCGCCCAAGGACACCGACGAGCTGATCAAGATGGGCAAGGAGCTCACCAAGCCCGACGGCAGCCAATACGGCCTGGTGTATAACCTGAACGAGCCCTTCTGGCTAGCTCCCTGGATGGGCGGCTTCGGCGGCTGGCCCCTGGATGAGTCCAAGAAGCCGGTCGTGGCCACCCTGAACACCCCCGCCGTGGCGGATGCCTTGGAGTTCCTCCATGACCTCAAGTACGTTCACAAGATCGTGCCCAAGGAGGCCAACTACGATGCGGCGGACGCTATGTTCAAGGAAGGCAAAGCCGCCATGCTGATCAATGGCGACTGGTCCTTGAGCGGCTACCAGACGATCACCGTGGCCAAGGTGGTTGACCTGGGCGTGGCCCGCATCCCCAAGGTCAAGAAGACCGACAAGTGGCCCTCCCCCATGACCAGTGGCGTCTACTTCTTGATCAACAAGGACACCAAGGCCGACAAGCTCGACGCGGTCAAGAAGTTCATCGACTTCATGGTCACCAAGGACGTCCAGATCGACTTCGTGAAGAAGGTGAAAGGCCGCCTGCCCTCCTTGGCGGAGGCTGCCGCTGATCCGGCCATCACCGCAGACCCGATCCTGAAGGGCTCCTTCGACCAGATGGCGGTGGGACGCCCAATGCCTGTGGTGCCGGAGATGCGCTGCGCCTGGGATGCCATGAGGCCCAACCAGGAAGCAGTGATGGGCGACAAGGCCAAGCCGGCCGACGCCGCAGCCAAGATGCAGACCGCGGCCGAAGACTGCATAAAGAAGCTGAAGTAAGTCCTCGCACAAAGGCGAGGGGCACATGCCCCTCGCCTTCCTTAACCCAGTAGGAGGCCGTGATGCGTTCGATTCTTGCCAGCGACACCGCCGCGAAACTCTGGTCCTGGCTCAGGACGCTCTTCGCCTTGGCGCTCCTGGCGCTGGTGGTGAAGTTCCTTGCCACCTATCTCCCCAAACAGCCATCTCTGACCCCCACCGTGGTGCTCGGCTCCGTGAAGACCGTGGGCGGCTTCGTGGCCCTCATCGCCGCCTTCGTCGTCGCCCTGGAATACGTCCTCTACGTGCTCCTGATGAAGCTCCTGAAATGGAAGCACGCTCTGGCCTATATGCTGGTGGCTCCGGGCATGGTGGGGATCGCCCTCCTGTTCCTCTATCCTTTCAGCTATAACATCGCCATCGCCTTCTCCAATCGCAGCCTCGAGAGGTTCTTGCCGGGCGCGTACAGCTACGGCCTGGCGTATGGCCTCGAGAATTTCCGGTCCGTCTTCACCGACAAGATCCTGCATGACACCGGCTTCTGGGAGGTATTCGCACGCACTTGGCTATGGACTGCCATCAACGTCTTTTTCCACGTCCTGGGGGGGTTGGGGTTAGCCCTGCTACTCAATCGCAACCTCCCTCTTCGCGGGCTTTACCGGACGATCCTGGTCTTTCCCTGGGCCATCCCCCAGGTGATCGTAGCCCTGGCCTTGCGCAACGAATTTCATTATCAATATGGCTTCGTCAATAACCTGCTGGTGAGCTTCGGACTCCCCCGCGTCGAATGGCTTTCTGAACCCGTACCCGCCTTCGCGGCGGTGACCATCTCCAACATCTGGCTGGGCATCCCGTTCATGATGGTGATCATCCTGGGCGGCCTGCAGAGCATCTCCCACGAATTCTACGAGGCCGCGGCGATAGACGGCGCCTCGGGCTGGCAACAGTTCCAAAGCATCACCTGGCCGCTCTTGCAGCCGGTCCTCACCCCCGCCACCGTCATGGGAACCATCTGGACCTTTAACGCCTTTAACGTGATCTATTTGATCACCGTAGGCGGCCCCAGCGAGAAAACGGATATTCTGGTCACCGCCCTGTTCAAGGCGGCATTTGAATTCTACCGCTATGGTCAGGGGGCCGCCTTTGCGCTGGTCATCTTCGTTATCCTGTTTGCCGTCTCGGCGACCTGGATCCAGTTGAGCGGCGGCCTGAAAGGGGTGACGGACTGATGAGAGGCCTTCTTCGATGGTTTTTCTTCCGAAGCCGAGGCGATAGTCCTTTTAAGCTACTGTTGATAAACCTGATCCTGATCGTGGCCTGCCTCATCGCCATCTACCCCGTGGCCCGGGTCTTCAGCGTATCACTGCGCCCTGGCGACCGCCTCCTCTCCACTGACCTGGCTCTGATCCCAAAAGATGCCACCTGGTCCAACTACACCCAGCTCCTGGCCAGCAAGGATTTCTTCCTCTGGGTGTGGAATAGTCTGACGGTCACCGTCTCCGTGTCGGTCATCGGTGTGATCCTGGCCGCCACCTCCGCTTACGCCTTCTCCCGGTGGAAGTTCCCGGGCCGAGCGCCGGCGCTGGTGCTCCTGCTGAGCACCCAGATGGTGCCGGCGATCATGATGCTCATACCCCTGTATTTGATGTTTGTGGGGTTCACCAGGCAGTTCGGCATACCTCTGGTGGGGAGCTATCTGGGGTTGATCGTGGCCCAGTCTGCCGGAGGGGTCCCTTTCAGCATCTGGATCCTGAAAGGATACTACGATACCATTCCCGTGGACCTGGAAGAGGCGGCCAAGATCGATGGGGCCGGCCCCCTGGGCGCCTTCTACCGGATCATCCTGCCCCTTTCCACGCCCGCCCTGGCCATCGTTTTCCTTTTTAACTTCATGGCATCCTGGGTGGACTACATCCTGCCCCGGATCATGCTGCCCAAGACGGCGCTCTTCACCTGGCCCCT
>JACQYG010000197.1 GCA_016208345.1 Chloroflexota bacterium | reverse complement strand
TGCGCAACACCGCCAAGTTCATAGAGATGCGGGATTGTTGCATGCCCAGCACTTCTTCCAGTTCGCAAACGCACATATCACGCTGAGCCAGCAGTTTGAGGATACGTAAGCGGGTGTCCTCGGAAAGGGCCTGGGCCAAGGTGCTCATTTCTCGCAGCATATCGTACCCTCATATTGATATATCATGTTATCTTGATTCTACAGTACCACGGATACCTTGTCAAGGGGCTCTTGTGTTTTCACAACCTTAACGTGCAAATCCTGGTGTGATGTGGCAATATCCTCTCGCCGGCCAGCTACCACTACGCGATGAGACGTAAAACGTGAAGCGTGGCGGCAGTTGTTTACGTTTTACGCATCACCTCTATCGCTGTCAATGCAAAGATCGCCGTGATCGCCACCGCCGAGACCAAGCAGAATGGGCAAATGGCTTGCAGAACGAAGAGTTCGATAGCCGTGAGGTAGGCGGAGAAGAGCATACCCCAACCAGAGACGGCCAGTAGGCCCCAGCCCAGCCATCTCTCCCACGACCCTTGGGCATCGTACCAGAAGAGGCCCAGAGCCAGGATGATAGCATAGGTTACGAAGCCCAGTAGGGCCACCGGCACCCCGGCGATCAGCGCGTAAGGGCTCTGGTTCACCACGTCGCAGCCGCCCAAGGGACAGCCAATGCCCTGGCTCATCAGTTGCACCTTCAGGATCGTCAGGTAGGCCGAATCGGCCAGGCCAATCAGGGCCAACAGGCAGATCGCCAGGCGCAGCTTCTTCACTTGGCCAACTCCTCCTCGATCATCTGGACAAAGGCTTCCAGAGGGTAGGCTCCCGGCAGGAGACGATTGTTGATCAGGAAGGTGGGCGTGCCCGTTACGCCGATCTTCCGGGCATCGGCCAGGTTCTCCGCAGGCACATCGGTGTATTTGCCGCCGTCCAGGCACCCCTGGAAGGTTGCCTCATTCAAGCCCAGGGTCTGGGCGTAGTCCTTGAAGATCTCCACCGCTCCTTCCTTATCGGCCCACTGCGACTGTTTCGCGAAGAGCATATCGTGCATTTCCCAGAATCTGCCCTGATCGCCAGCGCACTCTACCGTTTCGGTAGCCTTCTGAGCCTGGCGATGCTGTGGCAATACCACGGCCCGGAAGACGTACTTGACCTTTCCAGTCTTGATGTATCTTTCATCCAGCTTGGGGTAGACCTCCGTGGCGTAGACGCCGCAATAGGGGCACTGGAAGTCGGAATACTCCACGATAGTCACCTTGGCGGCAGGATTGCCCTTGATGCGATCCACCCGCACGCTGGGCTTAGGCGTAACCACGGGGGCTGGCGTAGCGGTCACAGCGGGCGCTGGCGTGTTTGTCGCCGTGGGTAGCGCAGCCTTTGTGGGCATCAGCGTTGGGGCAATAACAGGACGGTTGCCCTGGTTGGCGAATATGGCCACTGCTCCGCCCAGGCCAACCAGCGCGAGAACCAGCGCTCCCACACCCAAGTAACGACGTGCGCTGGCGGAATTGCTGGTGGGCGGGGCATGCGGGGCCGGTCGGCGTTCCTTCTTCTTAGACAAGGCTTTCCTCCCAGACTATACTTGCAGTTCCGAAACCTACTTCTTCGCCGTGAAATACGCTAATGTCCGCTGTAGACCCTCTTCCAGGCCGATCTGTGGCTCCCAGCTTAATATGCTACCACCTCGACGATTATATTAACTTATTATTCTAATTGGTTGATAGACTATAGGCCCTATCCCCCTCTATGTCAAGGCAACATACCGGTTTTCACAACTTTGGCGTGCCTTTCCCCTGGTATTATGCGGTAATATCCTCTCGCTGTCCAGCCCTATGACCACCCGGTTCTTCAGCCGGTTGAGCCCGGTGGCACAAACGTTCTTGGTTGCCTTTTCCCCAGGCCGGTGCTATAATTGCCTGGCTTCGGAACCACCACGCTCAAAGGAGAGTAGCCCTATGTTAGGGAAGATGAAAGCCATCGTCAAGCCCCGTCCCGGTCCTGGCCTGGAGATGGCCACCGTAGATATCCCCCAGATCGGACCCCGGGACGTCCTCGTCAAGGTGCGTGCCACCTCCATTTGCGGGACTGACCTGCACATCTACAACTGGGATGCCTGGGCCCAGAGCCGGATCAAGACACCCCTGGTCCTGGGCCACGAGCTGGCGGGTGACGTCGTGGAGGTCGGCGACCAGGTCAAACTGCTCAAGGTCGGCGACTACATCTCCGCCGACAGCCACGTGTCCGACGGCGTCTGCTACGTTTGTCGCAATGGCCAGCCGCACATCTGTCAAAACCTCAAGATCCTGGGAGTGGATACCCAGGGCTGCTTCTCCGAATACGCGGCCATCCCTGAGGTCTGCGCCTGGGTCAACGACAAGAGCCTTCCCCCGGAGGTTGCCTCAGTCCAGGAGCCTCTGGGCAACGCCGTCTACACTGTCCTGGCCGAGCCCATCACCGGCAAGACCGTGGCCGTCTTCGGCGACGGGCCGGCTGGCCTGAACGCCACCGGTGTGGCCCGGGCCTCTGGTGCCGGTACGATTTTCCTGGTAGGGAAACACGACTTCCGGCTGGGCATCGGCAAGCAGATGGGTGCCAGCGTCGTTTTCAACGTGCAGGAGCCCGGCACCGATGTGGTCCCCTCCATCCTGGCTGCCACTGACGGCGTGGGGGTGGACGTGGTCCTGGAGATGACCGGCAATCCCCAGGCCATAAACCAGGGCTTCCAGGTCTTGCGCAAGGGCGGGCGCTTCTCCGCTTTCGGGATACCATCCAACCCGGTGGAACTGGATTTAAATAGTGCCTTGATCTTCAAAGGCGCGCGGATACTGGGGATCAACGGCCGGCTCATGTGGGACACCTGGTACCAGATGGCTGGCCTCCTCGCCTCGGGCAAGCTGGACCCCCGGCCGGTCATCACGCACCAGATCCGCCTGGAGGACTACCAGGAGGGCTTTGCCCTCATGATGTCCAAGGAGCGCAACGTGGGCAAGGTCGTGATGTTCCCGTAGCTCCCATGTCTTGGGTAGCCCTGGGCTCTCGCGCCCAGGACAGAAAGCCTATTCCACCCCCTCAGGAGGATAATATCTATGGCAGACAAGCTCGCCTTTATCGCCGAGGACACGGAGAGCCTCGCTCAGCAGGGCCTGAAGATCAACATCCGCACCATCGGCTCGGCTTGCGGGCCGTGGATGGTGGTGGACGGCAAGCGGGTGCTGAATTTCTGCACCAATAACTACCTGGGGCTGGCAGATCATCCCCGGATGAAAGAGGCGGCCAAGGCGGCCATCGACAAATGGGGCGTTGGGCCCGCCGCTGTCCGCTCTATCGCCGGCACCCTGGAGCTGCACCTGCAACTGGAGAAGCGGCTGGCCGCGTTCAAGGGTGTGGAGGACGCCTTGTACGTCCAGTCCGGCTTCTGTGCCAACCAGGCGGTCATCCCGCCCCTGGTGGGCAAGGAGGACATGATTTTCTCCGACCGGCTGAACCACGCCTCCATCATCGACGGCTGCCGTCTCTCCGGAGCCAAGATCCTGGTCTACGAGCACTGCGACGCGGCTGACGCCGAGCGCGTGATCAGGGAAAACCGGCCTAACTTCCGCCGGGGCCTG
>JACQYG010000196.1 GCA_016208345.1 Chloroflexota bacterium | reverse complement strand
TAGATGTAGCTGATGCCGGTGATGTCATCTGATTCCAGGGATCTCTTCTTCGTCTCACCAGTGGAGCCGTAGCCATACATGGTCTGCTCGGAGTCCGCAGTACCGTAGAGATCGAGCAACTGCAGGACGTGGCCCAACTCATGGGTGGCGACGTCCTGCACATCCATCTTCCCGGCGCTGCCATCGGTAGCCCAGGTATAGCTGAAGTCGTTAAACTCGATGTCGAATTCTATGATGGTTCGCGGGTCTGCGAGAAGCCACCACGACCAGCATGTGGCTATGGAGCCAGTGTCCGCCTGCTGCCACAGGATGGAGTTCTCCCCGTCATAGGCCTTAGCGGTCTTGGTCGTGGTCCCGCTTGGGCGTGTGCCGGAGGATGACCAGGCTGGGATTTAGTTGAGGGAGAAGCGCGCCTTTTCAGGGGCATCCCTGGCGTAAGCTTTCACCGCCCGTCCTGCCACCGGGAACGACGACCGTGATCTCCGCTTGGTCCGGCTGGCCATCGAAGATCTCCTTCACGGGGATCTTGACCTGCGTGTGGTGGGGGCGATAAGTTTCCCTGCCGTCTCGCGCTGTGCCCTGGACGTTGATGCTGGCCTGTAGGGTGATCTCCTCCAGGGCCAGCTTCTCCACGGTGGTGTCAATAGGTGCCGGGGAAATGCCGGTGGGCAGCGTAAACCGGTTGTGGGGACAGCACTGGTGAACGGGGGGTAGGATCTGGGCGGATTCTCGTCAGAAGCAGGACACTCACGGCCGTTGCTGTGAACAAGGCATTCTTTCTCATGGTGCACCGCCGATGGTGAGGCCCCTGTCCCGGTCTGCAGCACCGCAGCAGGAATAGGTTTATCGGGGCATAGGGACCTTAATGCTCGGCAACAGATCTATACTATCGCGCTGGATGTTCCGGCTCAGTAATGTCGGCTCTCGTTCCATACGCTCCCTTCGTTCTCGGCTCCAGACTCGGGTTGAGATGAATGCGCCATGCGCCAGCCAGACATCCGCGGCCAGGTAGCGAATTGTCCGACGCACGGCCAGATCGTCTCGCTCCACGACGACCAGTACATCCAGGTCCGAGTCAGGCCCTCCCACGCCACGCGCCCGTGAGCCAAACAATGTCACAGAGAGGAGATTGCCGTTGAGCCTATCCTGAAGTTGGGCCACAAATTCGTTCAGGGCACGCTGCTCAACCTCAGTAAGCCGGAGAAAACGGGAATAGCCAATGCTCATATCAAACCTATTTCCTGTAGATAACGTTCGATGCGGGCGACAAACTTCTTGGCATCGTCCAACACCGTTTCCGCTACCTCCCGCCCGGCTGTAAAATCAGCTTCGTAGTCCGCATCCAGACGAGAGTCGAAGGCGTTGATCAGCATCCGGGCATACTCCGGCTCGATCAGGCCGGCTTTCACGAACTGCTCGCCAAAGGCGGAGTGTACGCCTGAGTGCTTGCTACGCGACAGCCCCTTGCTCGCCAGGAGCGCGCTTGCCGCATAGAACATCGCGTAGTACGCTCGTGAGATGGCTACGCCGTGGAACCCCTGCTGGATGTTGCTTTTGGCTGCCAGCAGGTCCACTCGGGCGCGATCCAGATACAGTCGCGCCTCGAGGATGCTCATCTGCTCCATCTTCCGTCTTCTCACCAGCCATTGTCTGTAGCACGTTCATCATGCAGTTCGCTTCGTCAACTCGGCTGCTGTTGCTTCCTCCCTTTCAGTGTATTCCTTTTTCCCCTGTCCGTCAAGTCCGTCTTAATCTATCTGTCAAGACGTGGATATGGTATAATTTTGACCTGAGAACAGGGCAAAGCCAGGCATGGCAGTGCCCGGGAGCCTTTATGCTTACCCCCATCCGCCGGCAGTACCTGGTCATCAAGAAGCAGTATCCCGACGCTATCCTATTCTTCCGGATGGGCGACTTCTACGAGACCTTCGACGAGGATGCCAGGATCATGTCCCGGGAGCTGGAGATCGTCCTCACCTCCCGAGAGGCCAGCAAAGGCCAGCGTGTTCCTCTGGCCGGCATCCCCTGCCACGCCGCGGACAACTACATCGCCAGGCTCATCAATCGCGGTTATAAAGTGGCCGTGTGCGAGCAACTGCTGGATCCGGCCACGGTGAAAGGCATCGTGCCCAGAGAGGTGGTCCGCGTCATCACGCCCGGCACGGTGGTGGAGCCTCAGCTCCTGACCGAAAAGCGCAATAACTACCTGGCGTCCCTGATCCTGGAGGACAAGGCGGCGGGACTGGCCTACGTGGACGTGACCACGGGCGAGTTCGCCGCCACCCAGCTACAGGGTGAGGCTATCCTTCAGCAGGTGCAGCAAGAACTGGCCAGGCTGCAGCCGGCGGAGTGTCTGTTCCCCGGGGAAGGTTGTTCAGGAGTTCAACTCCTGAACAACGGGCGGACTGCCCCGGACGATCAGCGAGTCAAGGCCGGGGCGATTCCTCCGCCGTGGCTCCCCTGGGGCACCGGCCACTTCACCCCTTTGGAACCCCGGCTCTTCGAGCTGGAGGTGGCTCGGCAGGCCCTCCTGGATCACTTCGCGGCGGCCACCCTGGACGGTTTCGGATGCGCTGGCAAGCCCCTGGCGGTGCAGGCGGCCGGAGCCATTGTCCAGTACCTGGCGGAAACGCAGAAGGCGGCCCTGTCCCTATTGTCGAGCCTGGCCGTCTATTCCACCGACTCGTTCATGGTCTTGGATCCGGCCACCAGGAGAAACCTGGAGATCACCCAGTCCATCCGGACCAGTAGTCAGAAGGGCTCGCTCTTGGGGATCCTGGATGCTACCCGGACAGCCATGGGCGGGCGCCTGCTCCGGCGGTGGATCAACCAGCCCCTCCTCGAGCTGGAGGGGCTTAGGGCCAGGCAAGAGGCCGTAGCGGCTTTCTACGAAGCCCATCAGGCTCGCCAGGAGGTGATCTCGAAGCTCGGAAAGATAAACGACCTGGAGCGGCTGACGAGCCGCGTGGTCCAGGGCATCGCCACCCCGCGGGACCTGGTTGGGCTCAAGGCGACCCTGGAGGTGGTCCCCGAACTAGACGGCATCCTAGAGAACCTCCCCGGCCGGCCCTTTGCCCCCCTGGGGGCCTGCCCCGAGGCGGTCCAGCTCGTGGGCCAGGCCATCGTCCCCGACCCACCGGCGGGCCTGGGCGAGGGTGGGGTGATATGTTCGGGGTTCTCGGCTGAACTGGACAACCTGCGCCTCGCCTCGAGGAACGCCAGGGAATGGATCGCCAACCTGGAGCGCACGGAGCGGGAGAAGACCGGCATCAAATCTCTAAAGGTGGGGTACAATAAGGTCTTCGGCTACTATATAGAGGTTACGAACCCCAACCGGCATCTGGTGCCGGAGCACTACATCCGCAAGCAGACCCTGGTTGGCGCGGAGCGTTACCTGACGCCTGAGCTCAAGGAATATGAGGCCCTGATCCTGAACGCCCAGGACCGGATGGTGGAGCTGGAGACCCAAATCTACAGGCAGGTGCTGGATCAATTGGCAGCCTTTGGGAGTCGGCTCAAGGCCATCGCGGCGTCCCTGGCGGAGATCGACGTCTACTCAGCCCTGGCCCAGGTGGCAGTACGCAATGGCTACGTGCGGCCCGAGCTGAACCTCGGGGACGAGATCCGCATCGCTGCCGGGCGCCATCCGGTGGTGGAGCAAATGTTGACCGAGGAGCCCTTCGTGCCCAACGATGCCTATCTCTCCAACAGCGGAAGCCAGCTCATCGTCCTGACCGGCCCCAATATGGCAGGCAAGTCTACCTATCTGCGCCAGGTGGCGCTCATCGTGCTCATGGCCCAGATCGGCAGCTTCGTGCCCGCCAATTCGGCCACCATTGGCCTGGTGGACCGGATCTTCACCCGGGTGGGAGCCCAGGACGACATCGCCACCGGCCAGAGCACCTTCATGGTGGAGATGGTGGAGACCGCCAACATTTTACATAATGCTACAAGCCGGAGCCTGATCGTCCTGGATGAGATCGGCCGTGGCACCAGCACCTACGACGGCCTGGCCATCGCCCGGGCGGTGGCGGAGTACATCCATAACCACCCACGGCTGGGCGCCAAGACCCTGTTTGCCACTCATTATCACGAGCTCACCGGGCTGGCCCAGGTGTTGCCCCGGGTGAGGAACTTCAACGTGGCGGTGGCGGAGGAGGGAGGCAAGGTGGTCTTTTTGCGGCGGATCGTCCCCGGCGGCGCTGACCGGAGCTATGGCATCCACGTGGCCCAGTTGGCCGGGCTGCCGCGCAGCGTGACCCGCCGGGCGGAGGAGGTCTTGCAGGGCCTGGAGAATGGCCAGGGGCGGGGCGCGTCTCGGTGGCGCTCGGTTAAGGAGCGGGCGGCTGTCCCTGCTCAGCAGTTGCCGCTCTTCGCGCCGCCGCATCCGGCATTGGAGGCCCTGGGGAAGATAGACGTGCTGTCTTTGTCGCCTCTGGAAGCCCTGACCAAGCTGTACGAGCTGCAACAGTTGGCCAAAGAGGTCAAGATGCGAGAGGCCAGTTAGGAGAACCAGCGCCGCGGGATAGTAGCAAAGGGGCGCAAGCCTCGTATACCGCAGAGCACGCAGAGACCGCTGAGATTTCCACTTTATTCTCTGCGTTCTCCGCGCTCTCTGCGGTGAGAAAACGACGGTTATCCTTATCACCGGGAGCCATGGGTCGCGCCAACCTGGCTGCTGGCTGTCCAGAGCGGCGTGG
Source organism: Chloroflexota bacterium (assembly GCA_016208345.1). Classification (GTDB taxonomy): domain Bacteria; phylum Chloroflexota; class DTOL01; order DTOL01; family JACQYG01; genus JACQYG01. The sequence continues at coordinate 3,278 of JACQYG010000196.1, read as the reverse complement.
CGTCTCACAAACGCCCGGTCAGCATCAGGAACCCGATGACGATGAACATGGCGCCCGCAATGGCGTGGATGTAGGGTTCAGGGATGATGCGGGTGATGAACGCTCCAAATACCACGCCGATGAGGGTGACCAGGGCCAGGGCGCTGATGGCCCCCAGGAAGACCGCCAGCGGTGCCCCGGATCTGGCGGCCAGGGCCATGGAGGCAAGCTGGGTTTTGTCCCCCAGCTCGGCCAGGAAAATGGTGGCGAAGGCGCTGAGGGCGAATTCCCAGTTCAAGAAGAGCCTCCAGGTGTCAATGTAGGAGCCATAAAACCGCGCCATTATAACACAGGCGCGTATCGGATGGGAAGGGGTGAGAGCATGCTGCTGAAGCGTGAGGATCTGGAGGCGGTAGAGGAGCGCACTTTGGCCCCCTATGCCATGGCCAGCCGCCTTTCCCGAGGGCGAGAATATCCGGAGGCAGAGCCCGCCTATCGCACTGCTTACCAGCGGGACCGGGACCGCATCATTCACACGACTGCCTTCAGGCGACTCGAGTACAAGACCCAGGTCTTCGTCAATCACGAGGGCGACTATTATCGCACCAGGCTGACCCACACCCTGGAAAGCGCTCAGATCGGCCGGACGGTGGCCCGGGCCCTGGGTGCCAACGAGGACCTGGTGGAGGCCATCGCCCTGGCCCACGATCTGGGCCATCCGCCGTTCGGCCACTCTGGGGAAGATGCTTTACACCAGTTGATGGAGGGTCGGGGCGGGTTCGAGCACAATAGCCACAGCCTGCGCATTGTGGACGTGCTAGAGGAACGCTACCCGGGTTTCAAAGGGCTGAACCTGACCTGGGAGGTTCGGGAGGGCATAATCAAGCACGTCACCACCTATGATCGATCCGATGCCAGCGGTTTTGAGCCCGATCTTCGGCCCACCCTCGAAGCCCAGATCGTCAGCGCGGCCGATGAGATCGCCTACAATAGCCACGACCTGGATGATGGGCTCCGGGCGGGGATGATCTCACCGGAGGACCTGAGCCAGATTAAACTTTGGAAGGAGGCCGTCCAGGAGGTGGGCGAGCCTTTTTCGGAGCGCGTCCGTCACGGCATCGTCCGGGAGATCATCGGCGTCCAGGTCACAGACCTTTTAAGCGAGACTGAGCGACGGATCACTGAGCATGACGTGGACTCGTGGGGGGACGTGCGCAACGCCCGGGAGAGCCTGGTGGACTTCTCCGTGGAGATGACGGCCAAGCGCCAGGAGCTCAAGGATTTCCTGTATACGCGCCTGTATCGCCACTACCGGGTGGTTCGCATGGCCGAGAAGGCACGCCACGTGGTGACCGGGCTCTTCAATGCCTACCTGAGCCAACCGGACCAGTTGCCCTTCTCGGTGCGGGCTCGCATTGACGGAGAAGGGGCGGCCCGGGCCATCTGCGACTACATCGCCGGCATGACGGACCGTTTCGCCCTGGAGGAGAACAGGAAATTGTTCGATCCCTATGAGAGGGTATAGGTGGAGAAGATCGTTCGCGGTTGCTGCCCCCACGACTGCCCCGATACCTGTGGCTGGCTGGTGACGGTGCGGGACGGGGTGGCAGTGGAGATCAAGGGCGACCCCCATCACCCCTTCACCCGTGGCTGGCTGTGCGTCAAGGTCCGGGCCTATTTGCAATTCGTATACCATCCCGACCGTTTGCTTTACCCATTGAAGCGCGTAGGGGCCAAGGGAGAGGGGCGTTTTCGGCGCATCTCCTGGGATGAGGCCCTGGATACCATAGCGTCAAAATGGCAGGAGATCATAGCCCGATATGGCCCGGAGGCCATACTGCCCTACAGCTATTCCGGCACTCTGGGCGTCGTTCAGAACGATGGCCTGGACCGGCGCTTCTTCAACCGCCTGGGCGCCAGCGAACTGGAGCGCACCATCTGCTCTGCCGCCGGGATGGAGGGAGTCAGGTATTCCCTGGGCGCAAATAAGGGCGCGGACCCGGAGAGCATGGTCCACGCCAAGCTGATCCTGATCTGGGGCGCTAACCCGGCTACCACTCATCCCCATTATATTCCGTTCATTCAGGACGCGAAAAGGCGTGGTGCCAGGGTAGTGTTGATCGACCCCCGACGCACCCGCACCGCTCCGTTTGCTGATCAGCACCTGCAGATCTTCCCGGGCACCGATGCAGCCCTGGCCCTGGGCATGATGAGGGCCATGGTGGATCATGGTTGGCACGATCAGGACTACGTAGAGGCCAATACCGTGGGTTTTGATGAGTTGAAGGAGCGGTTGGTCGAATATCCGCTGGACCGGGTGGCAAGGGTAACCGGCATACGAGAAAAAGACGTCCTAGAGTTGGCCTGCGCCTATGCCAGCACGAAGCCAGCGTTCTTGCGCCTGGGCTATGGGGTGCAGCGCCACGGCAACGGCGGTATGATCGTTCGAACCATCGCCTGTCTGCCGGCCCTGGCCGGCCAGGTGGGGCTTCGGGGAGGCGGTTTCCTCCTGAGCACCAGCGGCTGGGCCCCGTGGGACAACGTGGCCTTGCGGCGCCCCGACCTGCGACCCAGGGAGCCCCGGGCCATCAACATGAATCAGCTAGGACAGGCTCTCCTGTCCGCTGAGCCGCCCATAAAGTCCCTGTACGTCTACAACTCCAACCCGGCCGCCAGTACGCCCAACCAAAGCAAAGTACGCGTGGGGCTGTTGCGCGACGATCTTTTCACCGTGGTTCACGAGATCTTCCCCACCGACACCGTGGACTACGCCGACATCGCCTTGCCGGCCACCACCCAGTTGGAGCGGGTGGATTTACATAAAGCTTATGGCAACCTGTACGTGCAGCTAAACGAGCCGGCCATAGCTCCCCGGGGCGAGTGCAAGAGCAACACCGAGGTGTTCCGTCTACTGGCCGGGAAAATGGGGTTCAAGGAGGAGTGCCTTTTCGAATCGGATGAGGACATGGCCAGGACCGCCGTAGAGACCCTGAGCCTTTCCGGCCCACGAATAACCCTGGAGCGGCTGCGGCAAGAAGGGGCGATCAAGATAACGGAGAAAGAGCTGGGCCTGCCGTTCGCCGATGGTCGCTTTACCACGCCGTCGGGCAAAGTGGAGTTCTATTCACGACAGTTGCGGGAGGCGGGCGTCGACCCTTTGCCGGCGCATGTGCCGGAGCGGGAGGGCCCGGAAGGAGACAAGGGACTCCTGGAGCGCTATCCCCTCTATCTGCTCACGCCGGGCGCACACCATTTCTTGAACACCACCTTTGCCAACGTTCCCTCCCTGGTGGCCCTGG
>JACQYG010000195.1 GCA_016208345.1 Chloroflexota bacterium | reverse complement strand
ACCGCTTTCAACCCCTGGGGATGAAAGGGACGAAACAGCTCCAGGACTACCTGGTGGACGCCAAGGTCCCCCGGGAACTGAGGGACTATATCCCGGTGATCGCGAACCCTCGACAGATAATCTGGGTGGGCGGCTGGCGGGCGGATGGACGGGTAAAGCCATCGGAGGATACGCGGAGGGTGTTGCACCTGGAGTTCACGAAGGTTCCCCCGGCCTGACGAGGGCATTCACCGCAAAGGGCGCGGAGTTCGCTGGGATCTTTCCTTTAGCTCTGCGCCCTCAGCGGTCTGCGGTAAAAACCTCGACCAGGGGTGGTTGGGAAACCTGGTCTCTAAAGTTGAGGGGAAATAGATGCTAGAGGACGTGCAAGAGGTCCTGATCACCTCGGAGGCCATTCAGGCCCGCATCGTGGAATTGGGCCGGCAGATAAGCGCCGACTACGCCGGCAAACGACCGGTCTTGATCGGCGTATTGAAAGGGGCGGCCATGTTCATGATGGACCTGATACGCGCCATGGACATACCGGTTGAGGTGGATTTCATGGCCGTTTCCAGCTACGGTGCCAGCACCCATACCAGTGGCGTGGTGCGCATCCTGAAAGACCTGGATGCCAGCATCGAGGGCCGGCACGCCCTCATCGTTGAGGATATCGTGGACACCGGCCTCACCTTGAAGTACATCACCGAGAACCTGATCGTCCGGCATCCGGCCTCCCTGCGCATCTGCGCCCTTTTGGACAAGGCAGAAAACCGTCGTGTGAACATACCGGTGGACTACGTTGGCTTCGTCATCCCCAACAAGTTCGTCATCGGCTACGGCCTGGATTACGGCGAGATCTATCGTAACCTGGGCTTCATCGGCGTCTTGAAGCCGGAGAAGTACGAAGAATAGCCCCTTGTGTTTTTCTGCCTTTCTGTTATAATTAGTAGTGGGCTGCGATAGCGCAGCCCATTTTCGGCATTGGATCGTGAGCGGAGGACACTTTCGTGGGTTCGGGGTGGTTTCGAAATAGCTTCGTCTGGCTGTTGATCCTGGTGGCGGTCATCGCCCTATTGATCAATCTCTTCCCGCAGGCCAGCGGTAGCCGCGGGCAGCCGGCGGAAGAGGTTAATTATCAGAAGATCGCGGAGTGGGCCAAGCAGGGCAGCATCAAGAAGATCACCCTGGGGGAAGATACCCTGACCGTGGAGATCGAGGGCGGCAAACAGGCGGTGATGCGCAAGACCCAGCGCCTGAACGAGCTGGACATCATTGGGATGTTGCGCAACTACGGTGTCACCGACGAGCAGCTCCGCAAGTTCTCCATCGAGGTGGCGAAGCCCAACGAATTCGCCAATATCACCGGTCTCCTGCTCCAGTTCGTGCCCTTCTTGCTGTTGGCCGGTTTGTTCTTCTTCATGCTGCGGCAGGCTCAGGGGGCCAACAACCAGGCGCTGGCGGTGGCGGGGGAGGCCGGGGTGCCTTTCTTCTCCATCAGCGGGTAGGAATTCGTGGAGATGTTCGTCGGGGTGGGCGCCAGCCGGGTGAGGAACCTGTTCGACCAGGCCAAACGACACGCGCCGTGCATCATCTTCGTGGACGAGTTGGACGCCGTGGGCCGGCAGCGCGGCGCCGGGCTGGGCGGCAGCCACGACGAGCGCGAGCAGACCTTGAATCAGATCCTGGTGGAGATGGACGGCTTTGATACCAACACCAACATCATCGTCCTCTCTGCCACCAACCGCCCCGACATCCTGGACCCGGCGCTCTTGAGGCCCGGCCGCTTCGACCGGCAGGTGGTGCTGGACCGTCCGGACCTGCAAGGCCGGCGGGCCATCCTGGAGCTGTACGTGAAGGGCAAGCCCCTGGAGCCTGAAGTCAACGTGGACGAGGTAGCCCGGCAGACACCTGGTTTCTCGGGCGCGGATCTGGCCAATCTCATGAATGAGGCGGCGATCCTGGCCGCCCGCCGCGACAAGAAGTCCATCGGCAGGGCCGAGGTACAGGAGGCGGTGGAACGGGTCCTGGCCGGGCCGGAGAAGAAGAGCCGGGTGATCAGTGACAAGGAAAAGGAGATCATCGCCTACCACGAAGCCGGCCACGCCCTGGTCATGAGGATGCTCCCCAACTGTGACCCGGTGCACAAGATCTCCATTATCTCCCGTGGCATGGTCTTGGGCTATACCATGCCCTTGCCGGTGGAGGACCGGCACCTGTTCACCAGGGCTAAGTTCATGGATGATCTGGCCGGGTTGATGGCCGGCCACGCAGCCGAGGAGCTGGTCTTCGGCGACGTGACCACCGGCTCGGAGAACGACCTGGAACGCGCCACCCGCATCGCGCGGAAGATGGTGTGTGACTACGGCATGAGCGAAAAGCTGGGCCCCCGGACCTTCGGGCACAAGGAGGAGTTGATCTTCCTGGGCCGGGAGATCTCCGAGCAACGCAACTACAGCGAGGATGTGGCTCGAACCATCGACGAAGAGGTGCGTTCCATCGTGGACCAGGCCTACAACACGGCCAAGGACATCCTGGTCCAACATCGCAGCACGCTGGAAGCGGTGGCCCAAAAGCTGATCAAAGAGGAGACGGTGGAAGGCGCCGCCTTCGAGGCCATGTTTAAGGAGGAACGAGTGGTGGCCTAGGCCCCGCTCAAGAGATTTGAGAGAAGTGGCCGACACCTCAAAGGGCCAGAAGTCTCTTGGGGACCTGAGAGCCGACACCCTGCAACCTGGGCTCACCGCTGAGCTACAGACCACCGTGACCCCGGGCAACACCGCCAAACACCTGGGCAGCGGCGATTCGCAGGTCTTCGCCACGCCAGCCATGATCATGCTGATGGAGAGAACGGCGGCCCGGCTGACCGCCGCCCACTTGCCGCCGGGCCTGGCCAGCGTGGGCATCGGGGTGAACGTCCGACACCTGGCGGCCACACCCATGGGCATGACGGTGACCGCCAAGGTCAAGCTGGTCCAGGTACAGGGACGCAAGCTCACTTTCCAGGTGGAGGCCTTTGACGATCAGGAGAAGATCGGCGAGGGCACTCACGAGCGCATGATCATTGACGTGGCCAGGTTCACCGAAAAGGTGAAAAGAAAGCTCTCGGCGTAATGTCTACCGAAGCCCCAAGGAAGCTTGGGGCTTTTGGATTTTACGTGGCAGGAGGCGGGCGGTGCGCTACGAGCATCATGGCCGGCTGACGCTGGCCGACAAGGCCAGGGCGGACTACGTCTATCTTCCTTTCGAAGTCCCGCCAGGTGCCGAGGGCATCTCAATGAGCTATAGCTACTCCAATCCCATGCCCGCTGATGAATCCTGGGGCGGCAACACCATCGACGTCGGCCTCTTCAGCCCGGGCGACCTGGGCTTTCCTTGCCGGAACTTTCGGGGTTGGAGCGGGAGCTTTCGCCAGGAGGTCCACCTGGGCCTGGGCCGCGCTACCCCGGGCTACCTGCCGGGACCCATTGAGCCCGGCCGGTGGCACGTACAACTGGGCCTGTACAAGCTTTCCCAGGCTGGCTGCGACTACCACGTCGTCGTCGGCGTAGAGGTCTCACCGGCCGAGCAGAAGGCCGTCCTCCAAGGGCAGCGCAGGGCCACGTTCGCTTCTAGCCTCTCGCCTGCTGCCTCCAGGTTCTCCCCCCCTCGCTGGCTGCGCTGCGACCTGCACAGCCACACCCGCCATAGCGACGGCGCCAACAGCTTGAAAGAGCTCACCGATTACGCCAAGGCCCGGGGGTTGGATTTCCTGGCCGTGACCGAGCACAACACCGTGAGCCACCTGCCTTGTTTACACGTGTACGATTCGCCAGCATTCCTGGCCCTGCCCGGGGAGGAGGTCACCACCTACTACGGCCATGCCAACGTCTGGGGCATCGAGGAATGGGTGGACTTTCGTTGTCGCCAGGTGGAAGAGGTGCAGGTGGCGGCCGCCCGGGCCCGGGCCCAAGGCGGGCTTTTCTCGGTCAACCACCCCAAGGATGGAGGGCCTCCCTGGTGTCTGGGGGCAGATCTCGACTTCGACTGCGTGGAGGTGTGGCAGGGGCCCTGGTGGCTATCCAACCATCAGTCCCTGGCCTGGTGGGACGAGCTCCTGCGCCAGGGACGGAGGGTCGTGGCGGTGGGCGGCAGTGACCTGCACCGGGTGGGCACCCCGGACCATCCCTACAGCCACGAGTTGGGCAACCCCACCACCTGGGTGTACGCCTCGGAATTGAGCGTGAACGCCATCGTAGATGCCCTCCGAAAGGGACACGTATTCCTCTCCAGGGACGTGGATGGGCCCAGGCTGGAGCTGCAGGCCACGGCGACCGGTTCGTCCCAACGGGCCATGATGGGGGACTCCCTGACCATGGGTGCAGGACAAGGGTTACTGCTGGAAGCCCGAGTCGAAGGCGGGGAGGGGTGCCTTGTCCGCCTGATCTCGGCCAGGGGAGAGGAGCGGCGCGACCTCGTGGAGCACAGTTCCCAGCGGTTCGAGTACGTGGTAGCTCCCCGGGAAAGCACCTATTACCGAATCGAGCTGATCGAGCCCCCGGAGGCAGACTTGAACCAGGAGCCGGCGGCCCTGATGGTGCAGGCCATGTCCAACCCGATCTACGTGGCGCTGTAGGTTCTTTGCTAACGCAGCTTCGCCCCAAACCGACGAGAGCACTCACCGCAGAGCGCGCGGAGTCCGCTGAGCAAATCGCTACTCTTGGGTGGCAGGCCAATCGCATTGGCCGTCATTGGCGGATCGTCCCGACTCGTCGGGACTCCTACCCGTCATTCTACTCTTGGGTGGCAGGCCAATTCAGGAAAGCGGTCACGTCCAGCCGCGGAGGCGGAACCACAGGAGCATGATCGCGGGCACGGTGGCGATGGCCACCAGGCTTAAGACGAAGAACTGGGGCCGGTCAAACGGGAGCTGCTGGAAGTTCTGGCCCCAGAAGCCCACCAGGAAAGAAAGCGGCATGAAGATGGTGGCGATGACGGTGAGCCGCTTCATCACCTCGTTCAGGTTGTTGGAGACGGTGGAGAGGTAGGCGTCCAGGGCATTGCTCATCAAGTCTCGGTACGAATCGATCGTCTCGTAAACCCGCACCAGGTGGTCGTGGACGTCCCTCAGATAAATGAAGGTCTCGGCCTGAAGGTATGGGTCTCGCCGATAGAGCAACGAGTTGAACACCTCTCTTTCCGGGGCGGCGATCTTGCGCAGGTGCACCAGGTTCTGCTTCATGCCGAAGATATTGTCCAGGACCTGTCGGGACGGTGACGAGACGATCACGTCCTCCAGCCGGTCGATCTCCTCGTCTATGGTATCGAGAAGGGGAAAGAAGTTGTCCACCAGCCGGTCGCACACGACGTAGAAGAGGTGCGAGATGCCTTTGTTCAGGTGGCTATTTTGCTGGCACCGCTCCCAGGTCTCCTGGGTGGCGGCCAGAGGCCCGTCGTGAACGGTGACCAGGTAGCGATGCGATAGGAAGATGTGCAGTTCGTCCAGGATGATCTCGTCCGCGGTGGTGCCGGCCCGGGGTGCGTGCAACACCAGGAACAGGTAACCCGGATATTCCTCTAACTTTGGCCGCTGGTTCTGGGTGCGGCAGTCCTCGATGGCCAGGGGATGGAACCCG
>JACQYG010000194.1 GCA_016208345.1 Chloroflexota bacterium | reverse complement strand
ATGGGCTTCGTGGACGAGCCGGAACCAAGAAAGATCCACCAGTCGCCCATCCCGCTCCTGGGGGGTTTGGGCATCTATCTTGCCTTCATCGCCGCCTTGTTTCTGGTTCGCGATATGGCCGAGCTGCCTGGCTACCTGGGACAGCTACTCGGTATCCTGGGCGGGGCCACCGCCTGCGCCCTGATGGGCTTGTGGGACGACCGCTATGGCCTCAATTCCCTGATCAAGCTCCTGGTGGAGGCCCTGGCGACGGCCATGCTTGTCTGGTCCGGCATCCGGGTGGAGTTCCTGCACCAGCCGGTGCTGAATTTAGCGGTGACGTACCTCTGGGTGATAGGCATCACTAACGCCCTGAACTTTATGGATAACATGGATGGGCTGGCTGGCAGCGTGGCCTCAGTGGCCGCGGCCTTTTTCTTCCTCCTGGCCACCACCAGCGGCCAGTACCTTGTGGCCAGCATGTCGGCCGCGCTATTGGGGGCCTGCCTGGGCTTTTTGCGCTACAACTTCTATCGAGCCACCATCTTCATGGGCGATGCTGGCAGCCTGTTTTTAGGATTTATGCTGGCTGCCCTGGGGATCAAGCTACGTTTCGAGAACACCGACATAGTAACCTGGATGATCCCGGTGATGGTGCTGGGCCTGCCCATCTTCGACACCACCCTGGTCACGCTTTCCCGCCTCCGGCGCCGAGTTCCGATCTATCAGGGGAGTACCGATCATCTATCTCACCGACTGGTAGCCCTGGGCTTCACCAAGCGCGAGGCCGTTTTCGCCTTGAGCCTGGCGGCCATGGCCTTCGGCTTGGGCTCCCTTTTTCTGCTAAAGGCCAGTATCCTGGAGGGCTATTTCACCGGAACGGTGGTGGCCGTGGCCTGCCTGGCGGCGTTGGTCTGGTTGGAGAGGAGATGGAGCGGACCGCCTCCGGATCAAGAGAACAGGAGGTAAACCATGACCCTGGACGCAAAGATCATGGATGGGTCGGCAACCATTGCGGTCATCGGCCTGGGATACGTGGGTCTACCCCTGGCCATTGAGCTGGCCAACCTGGGCTACCGGGTGGTCGGGATAGACGTGGACCAGGCGAAGATCGCTTCTATCCGGCGAGGCGAAAGCTACCTGCGCGATATCCCCAGCGAACGCTTGAGCCCGTTAGTCAGGGCTGGGGTCCTGTCGGCCACCACTGACTACGACGTGCTGAAGGCCACCGACGTGGCCTTCATCTGTGTGCCCACCCCTTACACCGCCGCCAAGGTCCCGGACATCTCTTATATCCGGGCCGCGGCCCAGGGCATCGCCGAGCGGCTGCGCCCCGAAATGCTGGTCATACTGCAGAGCACCACTTATCCCGGGACCACTCAAGAATGTGTCCTGCCCATCCTGGCCACCTCCGGGCTTAGGGCTGGCCAGGATTTCCACCTGGCCTTCTCGCCGGAAAGGGTGGACCCCGGCAACCGGCTTTATACGGTCAAGAACACCCCCAAGGTGGTGGGTGGCCTGACCCCGCGCTGTGCCGAGCTGGCGGCGCTTTTGCTCTCCAGGATCACCCCAGAGGTCAAAATCGTCTCCTCGCCCCGGGTCGCCGAGATGACCAAGCTCCTGGAGAACGTCTTTCGCAGCGTGAACATCGCCCTGGTCAATGAGCTGGCCCTCCTGGCAGAGAGGATGGGGATGGACATCTGGGAGGTGATCGAGGCGGCCTCCACCAAGCCCTTCGGCTTCATGCCGTTTTATCCGGGGCCCGGCGTGGGAGGCCATTGCATACCGGTGGACCCCTTCTATCTATCGTGGAAGGCGCGGGAGTATGACTTCTACACCAGGTTCATCGAGCTAGCGGCCCAGGTGAACCAGGATATGCCCTACCATGTGAGGGACCTGATAGCCCGGGCCCTCAACTCGCGGGGCAAAACCATAAGAGGTGCGAGAATACTGGTACTGGGGATTGCCTTCAAAAAGGACGTGGACGACGCCCGCAATTCGCCCGCCCAACGGGTCATAGAGCTATTGCTGGAGCTGGATGCTCGCGTTTCTTATCACGACTCATACGTCGAAAGGTTCAACGTGGGAGGCAATGCTTTCTACGCGGGAGGCCTGGCCCTGGAGGCCACGCCCCTGACTGCGGAGAATCTACGGAGCCAGGACTGTGTAGTAGTGCTGGCAGCCCATTCGGCCTACGACTTCCGGTGGATCGTGGAGAATTCGAGCCTGGTGGTGGACACGGTCAACGCTACCCGGGGCCTGCCGCACCGCGAAAAGATCGTCCGGCTGGGTGCGCCCAGGGGATAAAGCCAGTGGGGTTAGGGTACACGTTTGGCAGTGACCACCAATCGGTCCTTGTATTCCCCTTTGAATAGATCCCAGTTGACACAGGAGATCAGCGTTACAGTCTCGTCTTTGGTGGGGCTCAGCACCTCTATTGCGCTGGGGGTCACCACCACCGTCTCATTCACCGCATAGGCGTACCTGGCATCTCCGCGATAGACGATCACCTGGTCACCCGGCTGCAGGGTCTCCAGCCAGCGGAAGGGCCCATCACCGTGGCCTTTCAGGGTCACGTGGGCGGCGAAGACCGCGTTACCGGCCTCGCCCACGTTGCCGGTACCGGACAGGTGTCCTATTTCTTCGATGATCCGTGAGACATCCCACTCGCCATTTCGGACGTAGACCTCCAACACCTGGGCATCCACTTTAAGCTTAGGGATTTCCAGGCGCGTGGGCAGGAGGGCCTTCCACGTAGTGGGGGTTGGCATGGCCGAGGCGGCCGGGGCCGTGGCCGTTTCTCTAGGCGTGGCGGTGACCTCGGCGCTCGCCGCTGGCGAAGGCGCAGCGGGCTTCGGGACCGGCGCCGGGGCAGGCAAGAGAGGCGCCACTGCCAGGAAGACCCCGAAGATCAAGAACGCCAGGCCCGAGGCAACCGCCAGGTTGCCCAGGTGGCGACGCCATGGTGTTGACCGCCGCATGGCATGGCTCCCAGAGATTATCGGGGCCATTCTATCACAGCCCACGCAGGTTGACAAACAGATCGTTTCGGTAATGTGCCCGCACATTGTATCCACCCCAGGGTCCTAGTTTGACGGCTACGTCATCAAGGATGATGGGTTGGACGTAGCGTATTATATCATCGATCTCAGGGAGCTGCTGCTTCAGGGAAGCGAAGGGTGTTTGGTAGTCGAGGGAGGAGTGCTCTCTCACGTTGTTGTAGTAGTAGATGTAGCCCAGGGCCTCGTTCAGCAGATCCTCCTCGCTTCTGATGGCGAACACCCTGGGGATGTAGAACTCCTCATCGTCGGTGCGGTGCGAGCGCTCCAGGTGCGCGTTCTCCTCGCAGTGCCCTTTGTGGTTCTGAATGAGCCGGCAACCGAACCCACGGATCAGCCTCCTCAGTTCAGCCATCTTTAACCAGGACTTCCCGGGGATCTCATAGCGGTCAAGGTGAATGATCTGCTCCCTGGTTAAGGCCTTCTGGTCTCGGATGAACTTGACATCCATCTGGACGATCTCGAAGGGCTTGGCGCTGTACCAGTCGACGAACTCCCGCTTCCCCCGGTGAACCCGGTGCGAGGGGAGGCGGTAGGTGAGTTTCCCCCGGTTCCTCCTCAAGATGTGGCGGATCGTTCCAGCGGGGACGGCGAGCCCTTCATGCTGCCTGAGGTAGCGGGAGAGCCGCTTCGGGCCCAGCCTGGTCCTGTTCTTCACCTCGATGACTTTGTTCTCGATCTCCCCCGGCGTCTTCCTTGGTTGATGCTTCGGTGCTTTTGATCGATCCCGTAGGTTCCCTTCCTTTTGTTTCCTCAGGATGTCGTAGACGACTGAGCGGTTAATGCCAAAGGTGCGAGCGGCTCCGGCGATGTTGCCGCCGTTGCCCTTCAGGTACCCGATGACCGCGTGTCTGGCTGCTTCGGGGTTAATTCTCCGGAGCTGTTTGTAGTCGATACGGGGTCCAGGTCTCATACTACTTTGCATCCTCCTCAGTGATATGCCTGCGACCCGACCATTCTAACACACGCTGCACGTATTCGGCGTAGCCGGAGGAGTGTATAGTATG
>JACQYG010000165.1:2871-6628 GCA_016208345.1 Chloroflexota bacterium | reverse complement strand
TGCAGGGTGTTGGGAGCGGTGACGTACACCGCGTCGATGCCGGAGGACAAGAGTTGCTCATAGTCCGTGTAGGCCTTGCCCCCGAACTGGTTGGCCAGGTCCTGAGCCCTCTTTTCCACGACATCGGCGAAACCCACCAGCCCGACCCTTTCATCGGCGGCCAGGATCCTGGCATGAACCCCGCCGATGTAACCGGCACCCACGAGGCCGATTTTCAACGTCATCTTCGACTCCTTCAATAAGATAGACAGGGCGGCGCAGGCACTGAGTCGGCGTGCAAAGCAGACCTACTGGAGCCCGAGGATCTCCTGAGTCCTGGCTTTGGCCATCTCGGCGACGCGTAGGGGCTCCCATTGCCAGTATTCCGGTCGAAACAGCTCGATAGACGCCATGCGGTCGTAGCCCACCTTTCGGAGGGCCCTGATGATCGGTCTCAGCGGAATCACGCCCTGGCCGGGGAACAACCGGTGCGCGTCGGTGAGCTCCGACTTAGGGCGATCTTCGGCATCATTGATGTGTAGGATGAACAGCTTCCGGGGGTCGATCCTGCGGATGGAGGCCAGGGTGGAATCGCCGGCGTAGAAATGGAAGGTATCGATGACCAGGCCGACGTTGGGCCGGTCCACCTGCTCCACTATCCGCCAGCACTCGGCCAAATTGCTCACGGTGCGATCGGGCTGGCCAATGAACTCGAGGGCCAGGCCGGCATCGTAGCCCAGGGCCACCGCGGAAAGCTCGCGCAACACCCGCACTGACTCCGCAAATATCTCCCTTCTAGAAACGTCTTTAGGCTTATCACTGGGCACCACCACGACGTAGGGGCACCCCAAAGCCTGGGCGATGCGGCACAGGCAATGGCAGCGTTTGACGATGGCCTCGTAACCCGCGGCATCCTGAAAAGTGATCTGTTCAATGGAGTTGATGCTATAGGGCCTCACCTTGGCTTGCGCCAGGATTTTCCCCAGCTCCCCCACGGTCTTAGTTTTCAGGAACACGTCCAGCTTGGCTGACCATATCTCTAGCAGGTCGTAGCCTGCCTGGCCTGCCACCTGCACGTCGACCTCCAGCCTGGCGCCCATGGTCGTGGCGCCGTTAAGCCCTATTAACATACTGGCGTCCCCCAGAAAGTTGTAAGGAGCACTGCAACTGCGGCCTCTTTTTGGGCTACCTCAAGCGACTGCTGGCCAATGCCTGGGACCAGAAGGTGGTGGGCCCGCGGCGCACCGCCCTGGTCTATCGCTTCCTCCACGATCGGGACATCGCCGATGAGGAGGCCTGCCCCCGTGTACACGGGGGCCTGGATCCGGCACACGCCCGAAGAGCAGTCGGAGCCATTCAGCTCCCAGGTGCGAAACACTTCCCATGATACTGCTGGCAAACTACCGTTTGTGGGCTAAGATGGGGAATATGTCTCTGGCTATGGACGTTTTTGCTGCCTGATTAGCCCGGAGCTAAGAAGCGAGCGGTGATCTCCTGGGCAAACCGATCCAGATCGTCCAGGTCGGTGACCAGCTTGTGGTGGACAACAGAGGGGTCGATTTCCAGGTAATCGTGTATCATGCAACTTGCGCTCCACGATGGTCTGTAAATTGTCGTCGTCCAGATACTCATTCAGGGGTACCGCTTGCAACTGGCGCAAGCTTCGCACGTAACCGTCGAGCTTCTTCAAGCGCATTGCGATGACCGTGGTATCCACCACCTAGCCCCTCCTTCTGGATGCGCTGCATGGTATAGCGAATCTGTTCTTGTAGATAGGGCCGAATGTCGTAGTACCGGCTCATGGTCTGCATCTGGAAGGTACAGCGTTGGGTACGATCCCTTTCCAGGATGAGTTTCCCGCTCTTGATCACCTGAAAACGCAGCAGCGTGGGGGCGCGATTCAGGGCCACCACATCCACTGGGCGACACAGCGCCTGCTCCAAAGTCGTGCCGACCTCCAACGTGCGCTGGAAGATGGTGGCCTGGTCCAGTCCATGGGTAAAGAGCACGGCCACATCCACATCGCTCAGGTCATGGGCCTTCCCGTGCGCCATCGACCCGAACAGATAGGCCGCGATCACGTCCTGACGATTGCCCAGGGCCTCCTGGATTTTGGCGATCTCACGCTCCATATGGTTGGTCTCCATCCTACTGCTAGTATAGCATAAACTGTGGCGTAATGCGATGTAGCAGACTCAATGGCTCAATGCGGCCTACCTGTGGACCTACTCGACCAACGAGCTGCTTAAGCCCTATCATTCAAGTCCCTGCATCCTCCGCAAGACATCAAGCACCCCTTGCCCGTAGGCGTGGGGCGAGACGTAGTGCACCCGGGCCTTCACCTCTGCGGCGGCGTTGGCCGGGGCCGCGCTGAAGCCCACCAGTGACAAGAAGGCCAGGTCGCTGGGGGAATCGCCCACGCCGGCCATCTCGGCCAGGGGGATGCCCGTCTCCCGGGCCAACCAGCGCACCCCCTCACCCTTGTCCATCCCCTGGGGTACCACATCCACGGAGGAGACCGCCCCCTGGACCTGGTAGCCGGTAGGTCGGGCGCTCAGGGCTTCCTCCACCAGCAGCCGCAGGTCGTGCACCGTGGTGCCGGGCAAAGGGTAGAGGCTGAGCGAGCACTCCTTGCCGGGCTGGAAGTAGCCCTTGCCGGTGGCCACCGCCCGCTCCTGGAGCAGCGACCTGGTTTCCGCCAGGGCCTGGCGCATCGCCGCAGTGATGGCCGGGTGCTCCTGGAAACGGTACTCCAGCGGGAAGTAGAGGCCGCAGCCGTTCTCGTAGATGGCCGGCAGGTAGCCGCCGATGGCCTGCATCAGCACCTCCACGTATGGTTCCTGTCGCCCGGTGCACAGGGTCACGGCCGGTCCCCGGCCGCCCTGGGCCCGCCGGTTGGCCTGGGCGATCTGGCGCAAGACGGCCAGGTCCAGCGGTCGCCCCTCTCCCGGCGTCAGGCAACCGTCTACATCCACCACTAGCAGGCGCAGCAAGCATTCACCCTCCCGCAGGTTTGAACGTCCATCAAGCGAGATTCGCCTCTCCGGGTGGGCACTCGGTCGCAAGGATGTCGTCAACGGCAACCTGCGGGAAGATAGGTAAACGGCGTAGCCTGCCGCCACGCCGCGTCCCTCACTGGTGAGACGGCTTGGCCTTCCTAGACGACGAACTGGCGAACGGTCTTTCGGTTTAAAGAGCGGCGTGGACGGCAGGCGGGTGTTTAGCGGACATCGCTCCGCTGCGCTTCGCTCGTCCGCTAAACAGGGCGCAGTGCTACTCATCGTAGCTCCATAATCCCCTCTTGACCTTCCAGCCACTGGAAGGTATATAATATGGCCGAAAGGAGCGAAAAAATATGTCATGTTCGACTTTCACCATCGGTGAGTTCGCCAGATACGCCGGGCTCAATCCCAAGACCATCCGCTATTACGAGGGAATCGGTCTCTTGCCACAGCCACTCCGCAACGAGGCAGGATACCGGCTATACGCCCACGAAGACCTGGCACGACTTCGCTTTGTTCAACGAGCAAAGTTGCTAGGGCTCTCCCTGGCGGAAGTGAAACAGTTGGCAGATTACGCCGACAACCGGCAGTGCCACTCTCTCCAAGAGCACCTGCTGGCTCTGGTGCAAGAGAAGCTGGCCGAAGTGGATCGCCGTTTGGCCGAGTTGGCCGCTCTGCGGGATGACTTGCACCGTTTCCGCGATGAGTTGACCGCCAGGGTGAAGGAGGCCGACATAGAGCAAGCCGCTACCCCCAGAGACGATCCCTGCCAATGT
>JACQYG010000165.1:1702-2855 GCA_016208345.1 Chloroflexota bacterium | reverse complement strand
GATTTGCTCTTGTCTATCCGACGGGTCATGGCGATCGTGGCGCACCCCGACGACGCTGAAATTCAATGCGGGGGGACTATCGCCAGACTGGTACACCAGGGTACGGTCGTCTCTTACGTGTTGTGCACAAGCGGGAACCGGGGCACCAGCGATCTCGCTATGACCTCTGACCAACTGACGACCCTGCGCGAGAGGGAGCAACGGGCTGCTGCGGCACTCCTGGGCGTGAGCGACATTACCTTCTTGCGCCACGACGACGGCGATCTGGCTTACGCTGCCCTGCCATTGCGCCAGGAGTTGACTAGGCTGGTCCGCCAACAACGACCGGATGTCATCATTACCCATGACCCCTTCGCTGGCGCGGCCCGCTACGAAGTTTGTTACCTGCACCCGGATCACCGGGCGGCTGGTCAGGCCGCTTTTGAGGCCACCTTCTTCTGCGCCGGGGGACCTCTCTTTTATCCCGATCAGATCGCGGCCGGCCTTTCCCCTCACCAAGTTGCTGCTCTCTACCTCATGATGAGTGACAACCCCGATGGTTGCATAGACATCAGCGACACCTTCGCCGCCAAAGTGGCCGCTATTCAAGCGCACCATAGCCAATGGGGAAGGCAGCCTGACCTGGAAGGCTTCTTTCGCTGCATGGCCGAGCAGGCCGGAGCCCGCTGGGGAGTGCCCCTGGCCGAAGCCTTCCGGCTCATGCGATAGAGGCTCCTTGTGCCTCACCCCTCTTTCTTTGCTCTGGTTCGTTTTTACCTGCCCCTGGCTCTGAGTGGCTTGCTGATGACCTTGCAACAACCTGTGCTAGCCGCTGTTCTCGCCCGCACTGCTAATCCCAAAGAGTCCCTGGCCGCTTATGGTCTGGCTCTGAGCATTGCTGTCCTCCTGGAGAGTCCCATCCAGATGTTACTGGCGACGGGCGCGGCCCTGGCTCACGATAAGCCGTCTTTCCGGCTGTTGCAGCGATTCACAGCGATAACAGGCACAACGTTGGTTGGCCTGGAAGCAGTGCTGGTTTTCACGCCCCTGGGCCAGGCGCTCTTTCGCCACGTTCTCAGCGCTCCGCCGTCAGTAGATTCTCAAGCCCTGCTTGCACTGAAAGTTCTGTTGCTCTGGCCCCTGGTGGTGGCCTGGCGGCGTCTCTACCAGGGCA
>JACQYG010000165.1:0-1688 GCA_016208345.1 Chloroflexota bacterium | reverse complement strand
CTGGGCGGCTGGCTGTCATTATCGTTGTGGCCTTTCTGGCGGTATCCCTTACTGGCTGGCCAGGAGCGGTGATAGGCACAGGTGCTCTGATGGCTGGCGCGCTAGTTGAAGCCCTGTTTGCCACTGGCTGGCTACGGCTGGCCGGGAACAGACTGAATGAAACCCCCTTGCCTTCCCAACATCTTACCGCCTCTCGCTTGGGACGCTTCTATTGGCCCCTGGCCCTGACCTCCGTGTTGACTGTACTCTCTTGGCCGTTGCTCAACGCTGGCATTGGTCGGGCCGCAGCGCCAGAACAGTCTTTGGCTGCCTGGCCGGTGATACTGAGCTTGCTGTGGCTCTTCACCACCCCCTTGCAAATGCTACAACAGACGACCATCGCCCTGGTGAGAGACGCGCCCAGCCTGAGGGCCATCCACCATTTTGCGCTGGCGCTCGGCGCAGTGGCTAGCGGGCTCTTGGGCATGGTCTCTTTCACAACCTTGCTGGAAGTGTTCCTGCTCCACGTCTTGGCGGTACCGGCCGAGATTGCTGGCTTTGTCGTATTGGCCGGGCGTCTGCTTGCTTCCTTGCCTTTTCTGACTGCAGCTCAGGCTTTCTATCAGGGTCTTCTGATTGGCCGGAAGCACACCGCTGCGGTACGCACGGCGATGGTAGCCAATCTCCTGATATTGAGCAGCGTGCTGGTGGTCGGGATTCGTTGGGGTGTTGTGCCAGGCTTCCTGTTGGCAGCCGTGGCGATGACGATGGGATTGCTGGCCGAAGTCGGCTGGCTCTGGTGGCAAGCTTCCCATGACATCCCCGACGCTTCCAGAATGAGTGCAGTTTCCTAAACCGCAACGAGCTATTCGCTGACGCGGTGAGTGACAACTACAGCCCAAAGCAGCATTTCGGCTAACGGTTGCCAGACGCATTCAGACCGCCTCCGCGTGGAGCCGCAGCAGGCGGAGGGACTCCGCTGTATAGCGGGCCACCTCCTCCCGCCAGCCTGGCCCTTTCGCCGGTGTGAAGGGGTCCGGCCCGGCGGCGGTACACTCCACGATGATGCTGCCATCGTAGCCGATCTCCCGCAGCGCCCGCAGCAGACCGGCGAAATCGGTATGGCCGCGGCCCACTGCCTGGCGGTTGGAGTCGGCAGCGTGGAAGAGGGCCAGATGCCTGCCGGTAGCCAGGATGGCCCCGGCGGGATCGGCCTCCTCGATGTTCATGTGATAGGCATCCATGAGCACGCCCACGGCGGGCGAGCCCACGTCGGCCAGGCAACGCAGGGCCTGGGCCGCCGTGTTCAGTAGATGGCTCTCGTAGCGGTTCAGGCACTCCAGGGCAATGGTCACCCCCAGGTCCTGGGCGCGGCGGGCCAGTAGCTGCAGGCTGTTCACCAGGAGTGCGTACTCCTCCTCCTGAGTGGAGAGGGCGCGCACTCGCCCCACCGCCCCGTGACAGGAGACGATAGGGCAACCTACGGCCACGGCAAATTCCAGGAGCTTTTGGTAGTAGTCCAGAGCCCGGGCACGCACCTCCTGGTCCGGGTGCGCCAGGTCCTGGCGGGACGGGGTGATGGAGAGGACGGCCAGCCCCTGGGCGGCCAGGGCGCGGTGCAGGCGATGGGGCGGGTAGCGCGCCAGATCGCCCAACAACTCCACGCCGTCGTAGCCCTGGGCAGCCAGCCGCGCCGTCGTATCCGCCAA
>JACQYG010000164.1 GCA_016208345.1 Chloroflexota bacterium | reverse complement strand
GGCTTTGAGCTCAAGTGCCGCCAGCTCTTCGCCCCCACCTGCACCATTTGCGGCATCTGGTCCGGGTACACCGGCGAGGGTGGCAAGACCGTCCTGCCCAGCGTGGCCCGGGCCAAGGTTGATTTTCGCCTGGTGTCTCACATGACCCCTGAGGACATCCTCGAAAAGCTGCGCCGCCATCTGACCGACAAGGGTTTCTCCGACGTGACCGTGGTCGCCGCGGAGCACGGGGAATATCCGGCCCGGACCTCCCTGGACCATCCCTTCGTCACGGTGGTGCAGGCTGCCGCCCGCCAGGCATACGGTGTGGAGCCGGTGATCTCCCCCACCATGTCCGGGTCAGGGCCCATGTACCCTTTCACCAAAGTGCTGGCGCTGCCGGTGGCCTCCGCCGGCACCAGCTATCCCGACTCCCGAGCCCACGCCCCCAACGAGAACATCCGGCTGGAGGACTTCATCCGGGGAACCAAGCACATCATCGCCATCATGGAGCGGATGAAAGATGCTCCACCGTGGAGCTGAGGCGGCTTACAAATCCAGGTAATCCTCAGGTGTATCCACATCCCGCAGGATAGCCGCCGAGGCCACTTCCACCGTCAGCACTTTCTCCCGATTCGTTTCCAATAGGGCCCGGCCTCCCTTGTCTCCTTGCAGTTCCTCCAGCGCCGGGTACATCTCCCGGCCGAAAAGGACCGGGTTGCCGCGACGGCCTTGATAGGTGGGAGCGACGATGGCCGCCCTGGAGGCCTGAAAAGCCTCGATCAACCGATCGATGATCTCGCTGGTCACCAGGGGTTGATCGGCCAGGAGGAAGAGCACCGCCTCGGCCTCCTGGGCCACCGCCGCCAACCCACACTTCACGGAGGTGGACAGGCCCCGAGGCCATTCACGGTTGAAGAGTGTCTCCACCGGCTTCCCGGACAGGAGCAGACACAGCTCCCGAGCGCCATAGCCCAGGACGACCACCGTCCTTCCGACCTGGGAGGCTGTTGCCGCGTCCACCACGTGCAGCAAGAGCGGCTTGCCGTGGTAGGCCAGGAGCAGCTTGGGTTTCCCCATTCTCGACGATCCTCCGGCAGCCAGCATCACGGCGGCGATCATCTCCGCATCACCTCTGCTACCGGTGGCTCCCGCAGTGCTGCGCCGATGAGGACCCTATCAATCCGAGGGGAAAAAAGGACCAGCTCACCGATCCGTCGGGCCAGGCTGGCCTCCAGCTCCGATTCCACCTTGTTCAGGAAGATCACCACCTTGGCCCTCAAGGGTACCCCCTTCAAGCCTCCTTCGGGGTGAACGAGGAGAGCGGCTACAGTTTCAGGCGTTACGTCGGCCGCGGGTCCAAGCCCCAGGATCTCCGCCACCCGCTCCGGCCGATGGACGGCCTCTCGGCCCAGCTTTTTCCCCACCACGTCAATCCCTGCTACCACCACCGCCGTCGTCGTCCCGGCCGGTATCACCGGCTCGTGGTCCGCTGGAGCTTTGAGCGAACGTCCCCGAGCGCCGTCGGCTTCGGCGATGGTATAATCCACCCACTGCTCTTGCCGGAGCTCATCGGCCCAATCGGGAGGGATGCCTTTCAGCTTGGCCAGCGGCCCAACGCGGTTGGGCCACTTGCCAACGACTGAGCTGGGGCTGGTTTCCTCAGTTCGACTTCGGGCCAGAACGGCCACCCCGCCAGCACGCAAGAGGGATTTTAGCCTGGGTTTGGCTGCCCTTAGTTCCTTGGACAAGATCAGCTCAAACCGGTCTTCCGGCGCTGGCTCCCGGATCATGGTAGTGGTGGTCACGACTACACGTTTCCCGAGTCCGGCCAGTTCCCGGGCCAGGCCGAACACGATGGTGGTCTTGCCCCCGGCCCCCACCACCGAGACCAGCTCTTTCCCTTTCAGGCCCAAGGCCTCGCTCAGTTGCATTGCTATAGTTCTCCTAGTCCGGCAGGGGCGGGAGCTGGGTTAGATCCCGGAGGCCGAAGTATCTCAAGAACTCAAACGTGGTGCCATACAGGATCGGCCGCCCCGCCGCCTCCAGGCGCCCCACCTCGCAGACCAGTCCCCGGGCTACAAGGGTGCCCAATACCCCCTCGGAATTGACGCCGCGAATTGCCTCCACCTGGGCCCGGGTGACCGGCTGCCGGTAAGCCACAATGCCCAGGGTTTCCAAGGCCGCCGGTGAAAGCCTCCCCGAGAGCTGGATCCCCAGAAACCTCTCCACGTAGGGGGCCATCTCCGGGGCGGTCACCATTTGCACCTCGTTGCCCTTTCTCTGGATGATTAACCCCGACCCAGCCCTGTCGACCTGCCATTGGGAGATGGCTGCCTCCACCCGCTCTCTGTCCACATCCAAGATCCTTGCCAGTTGTTCCAATGCCACTGGCCCATCGGCCACGAACAGGAGGCTCTCCAGGATCCTTACCAACTCTCGGTTATCCACAAAAACGCCCTTTCTCGCTTGATATTTCGCCTGAAAGATGGTATCTTATAGGCACCAGGCGATCGATCGCCAGCCATAGCAGGGTTGTATAGCAGGGTTGTAAAGAGATGCAGCAGAAGAGAGCCGCGGCCTTGTTGTTAGTTATGTCTAGTGCCCTGATCGCTTTGTCCGGCTGTCTGCCTTCGGTCCGCGTCGGGCAAGGACCCACCCCGCTGCCCGTCACCCAGGAGGCCGCCCAGCGCCTGGAGGACAAGCTCTACGCCGCCATGAAGCAGAGCCTGGTGTCCGATTTTACCGTGGAGGCCACCCAGGAGGAGGTCACCTCCTACCTGGCCCTGAAGCTGCCGGACATGCCTTTTCTGCAGCCGCAGGTCCGATTTGCTCCCGATCGGGTCACCTTCACCGGCAACATGACCCAGCCCATCGCCGCCCCGGTCTACGTGGCGGGTTCGGCCCAGGCCCAGGACGGCAA
Organism: Chloroflexota bacterium; assembly: GCA_016208345.1. Taxonomy (GTDB): domain Bacteria; phylum Chloroflexota; class DTOL01; order DTOL01; family JACQYG01; genus JACQYG01. Next base: position 28 of record JACQYG010000164.1, on the reverse strand, counting down.
AGTAATCGTCATCCTGCAGGAGGCAAAG
>JACQYG010000163.1 GCA_016208345.1 Chloroflexota bacterium | reverse complement strand
GCTCCGTATGTGTGGTCTCATCTGAGCCGTTTTGTGGTATAATAGATTAAAGTAGAATCAATTTTCCAACATCGTATTGTCGTTGCCGGGAGGTGAGAGAAAGAGAATCCGCGGTGCTACGGCGAGCGTGGGCTGGTGAGGGCAGCAGGATAGTGGTGGCCAACAGCATGGTGACCTTTCACCCGTGGCCATGGGAGTAGAAAATAGGAGGTTACAATGGACAAGCCAGTACCTGATGGGATGAAGAACACGTTTCTGGTTCACGCCGTGGTCTGCTTGGTCTTGGGGCTCCCATTCTTGCTGGCCCCAGATGTCTTCGCATGCGTCCTGGGCTTTGCCACTGTAGAACCCGTGTCCGCCCGGGGACTTGGCGCCGCCTTGCTGGCTTTGGGTGTCAGCTCGTGGTTGGCGCTGATCGAGCCAATATGGCAAAGGGTGGCCATCGTCCTTAAAATGGAGATAGCCTACACCATCTTGGGCGGCCTGGCTCTGCTCTATGAGCTTCTAGTCGTCGGCGCTCCACCCTCCACATGGTTCTTTTTCATCGTGATCGCCATCTTCGCTGCCCTTTGGCTGCTCTACTACTTTTCCGAGGCGCCGGCCGAAGCCAAGAAGTGGGTCTGATCACTCCCTGGGCCCGCACCAGCCCTGCCGTTATCTAAACCGATCTTCGACTCGTTCTTCACTACTAAAGAAACGCAATTCCAGCCCCCTGGTCACCTGGACCGCCTTTGGTCGCATAACCTCAGGGTGTTCGCACATCCTGGGGTTATCGTTTTTTTGGGGTCCGGTCTCTCATGTTGTAGTCTACCCCCAAAGATAGTATAATCGTGGGCATAGTGGGGATATGACCAACTCGCCATATGCGCCGGCGGCTATGTTGAACCCGGTAGTGGATTTCATCAGCCATAGTGTGGCACAGACCCAGCGCATCGGCGCCCGGCTGGGCGAGCTCCTGAGACCAAGCGATGTGATATTGCTGGAGGGCGACTTTGGCTCGGGCAAGACCTGCCTGGCCCAAGGGATCGCCCGAGGGCTGGGCCTGGGCGTACTGGTGAACAGCCCGACCTTCACCCTGATCAACGAATATCCGGCCCGGGACTATGGCTCCCGCTTGACGTTCTACCATATTGACGTCTACCGCCTGAGCCAGCCAGTCCCGGAGCTTCTGGACCTGGGGATCGACGACTACCTTTACGGCCAGGGCGTATGCGTGGTGGAATGGGCAGAAAGGGTGGTGACCCTGATGCCCCCGGATCATCTGGCAATCAAGCTCAAGTTCATCAGCGAAACAAAGCGTGGCATCAGGATGGAGCCCTCAGGAAATCGGTACGTCGGCTTGCTGCATGAGTTCAGAAAACGTGCCTTCGGCCTCTGATACCATAGTGCTGGCCATGGATACCTCCACTGGCTTCGCCAGCGTAGCATTGTATGGCCCAGGCGCGCTATGGGGCGAGCACACCTGGTGGTCCGACCAGAATCACTCGGTGGAACTCCTTGCCAACATCTCGCGGTTACTGGGCCAGGCGAAGATTGCGGTCTCCGAACTGGGGGTACTGGCGGTAGCCATAGGGCCGGGCTCGTACAATGGCTTGCGGGTGGGGGTGAGCACGGCCAAGGGGCTGGCCTATGCCCTGAAGAAGCCGCTCATCGGCGTCTCCACCCTTGAGGTCCTGGCATATCAACATTCCAATTTCACCCTACCCATCCGGCCCTTACTCGACGCCGGCCGTGGAGAGGTGGTGACCGCTCTTTATCGCAACTTCCGCCGCGTCTGGCGCCAACTGGAGGGGCAACGCATTACTTCCGTCGCTGCCCTCTGCCAGATGACCGAAAGGCGAACGCTGTTCTGCGGGGAAATCAGCCCGGCCACCGGTGCCGAGCTGCGCCACCGGCTGGGGAACAAAGCCATAGTCGTCTCCCAGGCCTCATCGGCCCGACGGGCTGGCTACCTGGCCGAGCTGGCCTGGCGCCGTTGGCAGGAGGGCCGGTTGGATGATCCGGCCGGCCTCCAGCCGGTATACATCCGGCGCCCTCCGATAGATACCAAATAGATGTTTGGCACACGAGGGGCGGCGATTGCGCTACCAGGTTGAATTCATGCGCCTGCCGGACATACCGCAGGTCATCCAGATCGAAAGGGAAAGCTTTTCTTCTCCCTGGTCGCCCAGGGCTTACGAAAAGGACCTGACCGATAACGAGCTGGCCTACTACGTGGTTTTGCGAGAGGCCCCAGACGAGGGCGCTGAAGGGGAATCAAGCCGGGGTTATCCCATGGACGGGGCGGCTGAAACGGGGAGCCCTAGAAGAGGGCCATCGGCCGAGAAAGCAGGAGCGCTGGCTGCCCTGAAAGGGCGGCTCGCCTCGCTGATCTGGCCTGGGGCACTGGAGAAGGCCAAGGCTCCCAGCCAACTGCCCATCGTGGGCTTTGCCGGGATGTGGCTCATGGTGGAGGATGCTCATCTGGTCACCGTCGCGGTCAAACCGTCTCATCGGCGCCAGGGGTTGGGGGAACTTCTCTTGATCGAGATGTTGAACCTGTCCCACCGGCTTAACGCCCAGAGGATGACCTTGGAGGTGAGGGTCTCCAATTACGCCGCCCAGGCTCTATACCAGAAATACGGCTTTACAGTACAAGGGGTGCGCCGCCGGTACTATAGTGATAACGACGAGGACGCTCTGCTCATGACCAGTGATAACTTGAACTCGCCCTCGTTTGTGCGCCGGCTGCAAGAACGACACGGGGAGTTGCAGCAAAAGATTAACTGGAAGCCTCTCTAAGTTGGCCCTCTCAGCCAGTCGGTGGCCCTGATGCGGCGGTTCATTCCAGACTCGGCCAGAAGAGGGAACAGTCGGCGTGACTTTGCGGGGACTCTTTGGAGAAGTTCGCGGCTATACGGTGGCAAAAGTGCCTTGCCGATGGATGCAACGAATTTCCCTGGCGCGCCCGGCGGGATTCGAACCCACG
>JACQYG010000153.1 GCA_016208345.1 Chloroflexota bacterium | reverse complement strand
GGCGGCCCTGCAGGACGCCCAGGCCGATTATGACCGGATTGGCTGGATGCCGGGGAAGGGAGCCACGCCCCAGAGTCGGGCCCTGCAACTGGCGACCCTGGACTTCGAGACGGCCAAGGCCCGCTATGAGCAGGTGCTGGGTGGGGCCACACCCGAGGAGTTGCGCATCGCCGAGGCCAACCTGGCCGCCGCCCAGGCCCAACTCGATCGGGTGAAGGCCGGGGCGCGACCGGAGGAGATCGCCGCTGCCCAGGGCCGGGCCGACCAGGCGGCCGCCGCGTACCAGGAGGCCCACGCCGCCCTGGAGAGCGCCACTCTCCTCGCCCCCTTCGCCGGCACCGTGGCCTCGGTGTCCGTGAACGAGGGGGAATCGGGCGCCCCCGGCGTGCCCGTGGTCGCCCTGGGCGACCTGTCCCACCTGCGGGTGGAGACCGACGACCTCAGCGAGACGGCCGTCGCCCGGGTCAAGGTCGGCCAGCCGGTGGCCGTGACCTTCGAGGCCCTGCCTGGAAAGACCTTCAAGGGCAAGGTGATCAACATCGCCCTCATCGCCACGCAAATGCAGGGGGGCACCAATTACACGGTGACCATCGAAGTAGAGGGGCTGGACCCATTGCTGCGCTGGGGGATGACAGCCCACGTGGAGATTGACGTGAGGTAGAGGTAGGGGGGACGACATGGCCGATAAGCCGATCGTGGTGGAGACCCAGAACCTGACCAAGGTCTACGGCGACGGAGGCGCCGTGCGTGCCCTGGACGGGATAAACCTGACGATCCGGGAGGGGGAGTTCGTCCCCATGTACGAGCAACCCCTGAGCGCGAATGCACGGCACGAGCGGGCTCAACATCTCCTGGAGCTGGTGGGCCTGGGCGGCCGTCTGCGCTTTCTCCCCAGTCAGCTTTCCGGCGGCGAGCGCCAGCGCGTGGCCATTGCCCGGGCCCTGGCCAACAACCCCCAACTCGTCCTGGCCGACGAGCCCACCGGCAACCTGGACTCCAAGAGCACCGAGGAGCTCACGGGCCTTATGCGCCAGTTGAACCGGGACCAGGGGACCACCTTCGTGGTGGTCACCCATAACCCGGTCGTCGCCCGGTCGGCCGATCGCATCATCACCCTACGCGATGGGCACATCTTGCGCGACAAACGCATCGACAACGTCTACCTGGAGGACCTCAAGGAGTTCAAGGAATCGGCCCTGGGCCGGGCGATCTTACAGGGGACACTGCCTGCCGAGCTACCGGCCCTGACCACGGTCCTCCCGCAGCTCCGGGAACTGCTGAAAGCGGCGTAGCGGCTCCTTTTATTAGTCAACGAGCAGCAGCAAAGCCTCTCTCGCTTATGGAGGGATGACCTCGATGGGGTCGTCCACCTGTACCAGGCCAGGTTTGAGGACCTTGATAAATATGCCCTCCCGGGGCATGACGCAATCGCCAGCCTGGTAAAAGATAGCGCAACGAGCGTGGCAGAGCTTGCCAATCTGTGTGACCGCGCCCTGAGCCTCAGCGCCCAGGCGCAGGCGGGTCCCTACCGGCAGGTTAGTCAGGTCAATGCCCACGGTGGTCAGGTTCTCGGCGAAATCCCCGGGGCCCACCTGGAGCCCCTTGGCCCGCATCTTGTCTATGCTCTCCAGGGCCAACAGGCTCACCTGGCGATGCCAGTGGGCAGCGTGGGCATCGCCTTCCAGGCCCCAGTCCACCACCAGCCTGCCCCGGCCCACGTTGGTCTTACGGGTGCCCTTCTTTTCGCTGATGTTCACCGCTATTATCTGACCCTTCATTCTGTCTATCATCGCTATTCCGCAGGGATGAATTCTTTACTGGTGAAGAAAGTGAGCGTCCTTCAACGCCCGGCTCATCTGCCTGTTGCCAAAGTCACAGCCGAAGCTGTATAATTAGCCTGTCCCACCCGGCCAGCGAAATCCTCTCCAAAAGGTGCACGATGGAAGACACTCCAACATCTGCCCCATCCAGCGAGGAGGAGCTCATCGCCGCAGCTCAGAAGGGAGACAGCGAGGCCTTCGCCAGACTGTTCCACCTCTCCTTCCCGAGATTTTACGATTTCGTCATGCGGCTGGTGCTGAACGCGCCCCTGGCTCAACAGATCGTCCAGGAGGCCTACACCGGGGCCTGGGCCGATTGCCTGACCCGGGCCAAACCGGAAGCTGGCTTCGACTCCTGGCTCCACGCCACCGGCTACCGCCTGGGGCTTGGCGCGCTGCGCCGCAGAGATCCCCGCCGACACCCCGCCCCTCCCACGGCACCTCTCCTGGGACAGATCAACCCAGAAAGGGTGAGTGACCCCCAGGTCGCCAAATTCTTGAACGATCAGGGTCAGGCCTTTTGGGCGGCGGCGGAGACGCTGGCTCCCGAGCACCGGGCCACGGTGCTCTTGAGGCTGCGACAGGGATATGATTTCCCCCGCATCGGCAGGGTAACCGGCCTATCTCCAAAGGTAGCGGAGGCTATCTTCAACAATGCGATCAAGGAGCTCCAATCAGCCTCCCAAACATCATTCATGACCTCCCGGGGAGCGGAGAGATGCCCAGCCTTGGCCGAAGCTCTCAAGGGACAGCGTCAGGCACCGCTGGCTCAGCGGCGCCGCCTCCTGGACAAACACACCCAGGCCTGCCCTGATTGTCAAACCCTCCTCTCTCAACTGGAGGACCCACTGGGCCTGGCTGAGGCCCTGGCCCCCGTAGCGCTCCACACCGAAGTCCAGGACAGGGTCCTGGCCACGGTCATCCAGGCCGGCGCGGCCCGCATCCTGGCTGCTCCGACCAAGGGCAAGGCAAGGCACGCTGCCCTGGAAACCCCCGCCGGCGAAGCCACGGGCCTGCCCCGTTGGCAGTTGTTCCTCTTCATCCTGCTCCTGGCCGCAGTGGCCGCCGTGTACATCGCCCTGGCCTACTACCTCCTGGGGGGCAGTTAGCCCACCTGTTCCAGGACGATGGTGCCGCTCTTCCCGCCGCTCTTTCTGACCAGCCGCACCCGTTGGATAGACATGCCCCGGTCTACAGCCTTACACATGTCGTAGATGGTCAAGGCAGCCACGCATACCGCTGTTAGCGCTTCCATCTCGGTTCCGGTCTTGCCGGTGGTCCTGGCCGTGGCCGCGATGTGCACGGCACTTTCGGCTTCATCCAGATCAAAGGAAAGATCCACTCCAGTCAGGCTCAGTGGGTGGCAGAGCGGGATGAGCTCACTGGTCTTCTTGGCGGCCATGATGCCGGCCAGCTCGGCCACCGCCAGCACGTCCCCTTTAGCCAGGCAGCCCTCTTTGATCAAGGCCAGGGTGGCGGGTTGCATGGTCACCTGTCCCCGGGCCACCGCCTCCCGAGCGGTGTCGGGCTTGCTGCCCACCTCCACCATCCGAGCCCGTCCCGCCGCGTCGAAGTGCGTTAGCCTCATAGGCTTTCTCCCCTCACCCCCCGATCTCGGACATAATGCGGCTCCTCGGCACCTGCCGCTGCGGCAGGCGGTGACGTTCTGGTTTGGCCACCGCCGCCTGCACGATGAGCCCCTTCAATTCCTCCACGGTGGCCCCCTCTCGCAATGGAGCCCGCAAGTCGATCTCGCCTTCGGACAGAAGACAGGGACGCAATCGCCCGTCAGCGGTCAGGCGCAGGCGGTTGCACTGGTAGCAGAAATGCTCGCTCACCGGCGAGATGAACCCCACCGTGCCCCGGGCACCCGAAAGGCGGTAATAGCGGGCTGGGCCGTTTCCCCCGACAAGCTTCGCCGGCTCCAGGGGCCCCAGGGCAGCTTCGATGGCCTGGACCATCTCCGCCACCGGGACAAAGCCGCCCGGCTGTGTAACATCTGCCGGGTCGGCTGCTCCAGGTGAAGGGGCCAGGCACTCTTCGCCCAGGGGCATGAGCTCGATGAATCGCACGTGCCAGTCCTGGACCAGGGTAGTGCCCGCGATGTCTGCCACCTCGTCCAGGTTCAGGCCGCGTACCACCACGGTGTTTATCTTCAGGGGAGCAAGCCCGGCCTTCTGAGCCGCGGCGATGCCCTGCAGCACCGGCTCCAAATCGCCGTAGCGGGTGATCTGGCGGAAGCGCTGGGGTCGCAGGGTATCCAGGCTCACGTTGACCCGCCTCAGGCCGGCCCGGGCCAGCTCTCGGGCGTACCGGGAGAGCAGTGCCCCGTTGGTGGTCAGGGCCAGATCGTCGATGCCTGGTACGTGAGAGAGAGCTTTCACCAGCTCCGCAAGCTGAGGCCGCACCAGGGGTTCGCCGCCGGTGAGGCGCACCTTGCTGATGCCCAGGCTGGCTGCTGCCCGAACCACCAGGGCGATCTCCTCGTAGCGCAGGATCTCCTCCCGACTTCTCATGGGGACGCCGTTGGGCGGCATGCAGTAGACGCAGCGATAGTTGCAGCGATCGGTGACCGATACCCGCAGATAGCTGATGGGGCGGTTATAGGAGTCGTTCAGGCACGAGCGATTGGAAGCATCCATTTAATAGACCTTTGCCAACGGGTAGGATGCCTTCAAAGAGCCGCCTGGCGCTTGAAGCAGCCCAACTGGCACTCCACGATGTGATAGCCCAGGCCGGCCACGGCATTGGCGGCCTCCAACCTGGATATCCCCCGGTCTTGGGCGATGCGGAACACGCTGGCGCAGGAGATGTCTCCGCCGGAGGCCAAGTGGCGGATGCGAGAAGAGCGGTCCCGGGGCACCTCCCGCACCGGGGTCAGGATCTTGCCCCCTCTCCCACGGCCCGATTCGTACCCGAAGAGGCCCAGTTGGCACTTCGATATGCGCACTCCCAGAGTGTCGGCGGCCTGTCCGATCTGGAGGGGCTCTACTCCCAGCTCCTGGGCCAGCCGGAAGGCCACGGCACAAGGCAGCCGGCCCTCCACCAGGGAGTCATTGATGCGCGAGACCATCTCCGCGCTCATGCTTGCGCTCCTTTGGCTGGTATCAGCGCCACCGCCGGGAGGCCCCAGGGAACGAAAAAGCCAGCACCCGGAGAGGAGATGTGCTGGCTAGGCAAAGGGCCGACGGCCTGAGCCGGCTTGCCTTCTCCTTTCCAGGGCGGGGGGCACCGGCATTTCCACCGGCACCGTGGAGGGGTGCAGATCAGCAGCCCCTACTGCGGCTATCAACCATGGCTTACGCTTTAGGTCAGATAACTCGGAGAAGCAGGCTATTCGATTGTCGCACGTAGAATATATCACGAGGGAGCGAGGGAGTCAAGGCACTGGCTTCTTTACTAGAAAAAGAAGCATTGTTCGACGCCATCTTGCGGCAGCCAGGCTGGCCTATTTGTAGCGTTTGACCTCAAAGCGGTAGAGTTGCACCGGCTCGTCGGGGCCGATGCCAGCCTTGCGGCGGGCGATGTCCACCTGGTATTCCACCGTGTCCACCCCCTCCAGGTCCGGCAGGAGCAGCCCTTTGCGCCAGCCGGACTGAACGATGACGCCGTAGCGTTTGGGGTCCAGGTCGGCATAGCCGGCCACTGGCTCCGGCTCGGAGAGCACGTCCACCGAGATCTCCAGGTCCTTGAGCTCATCGGGCTGCACCGGGTAGAAGCGAGGGTCCTGGGTAGCGGAGCTCACGGCGTTCTGGATTATCTCCTGGGCCACGTTCTCCCTGGTGGGCTGAAAAGTGCCGATGCAACCCCGGAGCTCGCCGTGCTTGTGCAGAGACACAAACACCCCGGCCCGGGCTCGCATCTCGGGGGTGGGCTCCGCCGGCGGGCTGGGCCTCTTCCGGTGGCGCACATAGCCCTCGATGGCGTCTTTAGCCAATTGGACCAACGGGTGCAACTCGGCCATCTTTGCCCTCCTCATTCAAAACCAGTCTCGCTATGCCGATCTGGTCACCGCTGCCGCGCCGTAGCCGACCACCCGCCAACGGTCTCCAGTAACATCGCCGGAATTAGCGTATTTTAAAACTTTTATCCCATTTACGCCTATCCCCTTGGCATAGATCAATGCAGCAATTACTGGTCCTACGCCGCAGAGCTCACATTCACCTTTAGAGACTTTCTCGAATAGAAGTTCGGCGTCGAATTTTTCTAAATAAGATAAGGTTAACCTGTCTATAGAATTTGCTTCTTCGTAAGAGTGGTAATGTGAGAAGTCTGTGGAAGCAATGACTAAGACATTTTTTTTGCTATGCTTAATTGTCTTTATTAATACTTCGCCTAATGTCTTACAATTCTCAAATGAAGATTCACCCATTACTATGGGGACAATCTTGAAATCCTTTAG
>JACQYG010000152.1 GCA_016208345.1 Chloroflexota bacterium | reverse complement strand
TGACGGCGGCGCAGACCTCGCCCACCGGGTCGCCCCGCTCCTCCTCGTGGTTGCCGATGGCCCCCATAACGATGGCGATCGCTTCCGGGCCCATGTGCAGTTTGCGCAGAAGCTCCATGGCGATCATGCCGCCGGTGTGAGCGTGCTCCTCCCGGCGGACCACGTTGCCGATGTCGTGCAGGTATCCGGAGATTGCCGCCAACTGGGCCGTCCGCTCCGGGTACTTGAGGCGCAGGAGGATGTTCTGCCCGATATTCCCCACCAGGCCAGCGTGGCGGCTTCCGTGTTCGGTGTAGCCCAGAAGCCCCATCTGCTCGTCTGCCCGCTTCATGAAGGCGACGATGTAGGGGTCCTGCTTCACGTCATCGAGAGTGACCAGACGCCTTTCGTTGGCCCTGCTATCGCTCCTGTAATCTGTCATCACTGAACCCTCCGTGGGACCTACCGTAACTTGGCGGATGGCCACCGGTTCAGGTTGCCACCGCTAAAGAGGTCGCCAACAGGCTGCCCATCAGGTAATACTGTGTCTCCGTTAGATACCACGACCGATTATCGGTCTTGATCAACGCCGGTGCCAGGATTGCCTGACCGTATAGCAAGAGGACTTCTGTCACCGCCAACAATGGCGAGCCGAAGGCCAAAAGACAGGCTGCGGCCACGAGTTGGAGAGTGAAAATGGCTATCAGCCCTGGCCCCTTGGGCTTCCCGGCCCGGAGGCCCACGCAGGCCAGATAGATCAGCGAGTACAGCCCCAGCGCGGCAAAGAGCGCCCGCCAATGGCCCGGGGCCAGGGCCGGGTCGGGGCGGAAAGAGAAATAACCCACCAGCCACGGCAGGCTGAAGTCGAAGACTGCCAAAAGACCCAGGCTCTCCTGGCCTCGACGGCCCCAAAGCCAGGCCTGGGCCAGTGCCACGGCCAGGGAAGCCAATGTGACGGCGAATACCTGCTCCCCCAGGAGCAGCGCCAGGGCCGAAGCGACCAACAACAGGAAGCCCAGTTCCAGCACGGAAAGCCTGACCAGGGACCAGGTAGGCCAGGCCCATCTGGCCAGCAGGGCCTCCAGCCCTGTGACGAGCCTGGCGCTGGGCGAGCCAGGCTGGGTAAAAGGCAATCGTGGCAAGCGGGTTTCGGCCCCCAGGGGTCCGGGCGCGACCCGGCCTGGCAACCTGGCATGGGCAAGGCCGAAGACCGTAACCCGGTACACGCCACCCAGGATGGGCTCTGCCAGGACGAAGGCTACCAGGAGCCTCAAGACGGCGAGCTTGCTCAGCCCCAGGCCACCCGAGGCTACTGCACCACACAAGAGGGCCCAGGACGGACCAAACCAGGTGAGTCGCCGGGCAGGCCGCAGGCTAAGGTCCAGAAGCCGGCCCAGAGAGGCCACGGCGCCAGGGGCGGCCCCGCTGGTTGGCGGTCCCGCCTCGTCGCTCGTCTCCACGGCCATGGCGATTGACCTCCGCCACACCTCCCAGTCGCTGAAGCGAAAGGGGCTACATTATAGCATAATCGTCAAGCGGGGACGGCTCCAGGCCGAGGAGAGAGTGTTGGAAAAGTAGGTTAGCTCTCGAAGCCGACTCGTTCCTACGGGCTTAAGTATCAGCGGGATGCGAGCCCAGGCCCCAAAGGGCATCCCACACCTTGAAGAAGAGCCACGAGAGGCCGAAGGACCAGATGAACAGCGTCGCGACCCCCAGGGCCTGAGCAGCAAGCTGGGTCAGGTCTGGCCGCAGGCCGGTGGAGACGAGGAGCCCAGAGACCCCCTGGCCGGCTATGCCCAGAAAGCTCTCTTCCCCAACCCCATTCCATCCCTGGCCGTAGCGGCCATTGGCTACCAGGGCCACTGCCAGCACCCCCCAAAGCCCGCTGGCCCCATGCAGGGAGATAACCCCGAAGCGGTCATAACCCTTCAAGACCATCACCAGGAGAAAGTCCGCGGCGCACATCAGCAAACCGGCCACCGCCCCGACCAGGACGGCCATCACCGGAGAGATAAATGGCCCGGCCGCGCTCACGGCCACGGCCCCGGCCAGGAGCCCCCGGGCCGGATAGCGCCAGACCAGTCGCCCCGTGGTGAAGGCCATGTAGCTGGCCGAGGCTGCTGATCCCCCGGCTGCGGCCAGGAGGACATCGGTCATGACCAGGGCAATGACGGCGCTGTCCACCGCCAGGGTATTGCTCAGCACCAGGGCCGTCCACCCCAAGAAGGCGATGACTAACCCAATGGCGGCCAAAGGCTCGTTCTGCGGCTGGCGGCCCAGGGCGTGGCTCACTTCCCTGGTGCGGCCCTTCCCGGTGCCCAGGATCAGGGCCCCGGTCAGGGCGGCCAGCCCGCCGGTGGCCTGAACCAGCCCCGAGCCCGCGTAGTCCACGTAGCCGTGCCCCAGCTTCAGGCTCGAGCCCAGTTGGGAGAGCCATCCGCCACCCCAGGCCCAGTTGCCGATCACCGGGTACAGAAAAGCCCCAAAAAACAGGCTATAGCCGACCAGGGCCTGCGATTTTGCCCAGGCTGCCAGGGGGAGGGTGACAACGGCCATGGCACTTAACATAAGCACAGATTGTAGGTAGAATAGCGCGTACACGCCCATATCCTGGCCAGCGCCCGCCAGAAAAAAGCCATCCAGCCCCAGAAGGCCCCAGCCCGGGCCAAGGCTATTCCGCAGGGG
>JACQYG010000151.1 GCA_016208345.1 Chloroflexota bacterium | reverse complement strand
GGGATGGAAAGGTTCTCGAAGAGGATCAGGACGGCCAGAACGCCAGTGACTCCGCTTTGGAAAAGAAGGCCGCGGACCCGGGCCAGGAGTTGCGCGGCGCCGTAGGCCACGACCACCGCCAGGGCCATGGAGAGCAGGATGCCGAAACGGTTGGGGATGCGGGCGCCCTGCACGAAGGGCACGTAATGCAAGAGCAGGTAGGGTAGGGGCAGGTTCACCGTGAGGCCGTCCAGGTCAAACTCCCACTGGCCGTTGATATGAAGCACCGGGCCCAGGGACAGGAGGAAGAAGGATAGAGCCAAAAGGCCCCAGGTGCGGAGCCGCGGCCAGCATTTGAGCATGGTTGCCAGGCCCAGGATGAGAACCGTGTAGCCCATAAAGGCAAAGTTGATGTCGGTGAAGCGCTCCATGGCGCCCTGGGCCCATTTCCCCAGAAACGGATGGAGGGAATTGGGGATGAAAAGGCCCAAAAGATCGGCGGAATAGCGGTCGGCGCCGCCCCAGCCCCTGAGGAGCAGGCCTTCCTGAACCCTGGTGGCCCTCATCACGGCAAAGAGCAGCGGGGCAAAGCCCAGGCCAAAGGCGACGACCAGCACCAAGAAAGGCCCCCACGAGGGCCAGGTCAGCCCTCGCCGGCGATGGGTCCAGAGCTCGAAGAGCAGGTACAGGGCCACGAAGAGCACCAGGAAGAGCAGGAGGTTCAGCTCAGTGTAGGCGGCGAAGAGTCAGCTCAGTGTAGGCGGCGAAGAGGGCGAAAAGAGCAGCCAGGATTCCGTGGCGCCACCCATCCGACCCCAGGGAAAAGACGCCCGGCCACCATCTGGCCTGGACACCTGGAAGGTGTCTAAGCCACGTTCCACCTTCCAGGTGTCCAGGCCCAGACAACTTCAGAAAGAAGAGCACGAAGAGGGGAAGCCAGCAGAGGCTCGTGTAGTTGAATTGGCCCAGGGCGGCGTAGGCCAGCTTGCCTCCAGCGTAGGCATAGACCAGGCCGGCCAGAAGGGAACCGCCTCGGCTTACTCCTGGCGGGAGTCCCTTCTCTAACAGGACCCCGAGCGCCAAAAGATACATGCCGAGGCCAGATAGGGCAAGGAGCAGGAATAGAAGGATATTATTGGCCACCACCGGGCCAAGAACCAACTGCAGCGGGATGGAGACCAGGCCGTTGAAAAGCGTGAGCGTGTACAGGGCCAGGTCCGCGCCCAGAGGGAAGAAGATGTAGTCCGAATAGAGGGGATTTGTACCCAACTCCAACAGGCTGTGCCGGGCCCACCAGAGGTTCCACAGAAAAGCGGCTTCATCCACGCCGCCGCCGGGGATGTGGCTGGATATGTTGACCGCCAGGGGCCAGGTCATCGTGACCGCAGTGAGAGCATAGAAGGCAAAGACTAAAAGATGCGGCTTGAGTCGCTTAGCGCACAATTCTCGCTCTCCGTTGGGCCCGCTCCGGCCTACTCCACCAGTAAAGAACGCCGGCCTTCCCGCTGGGACTGGCGATGCGTCTCATAGAGAGCGGGCAGGTACTTTCGGTAGAGCCCCGTATTCAACGATACCTGCTGGCCAGCGCGGAACCGGCGCAGGGCGGCCATGTCCAGGTCGGCCACCACGATCTCCTCCCGGTCCGCGGTCCGGGCTTCAGCGATGACGGACCCACCCTGGGGGTCCATGGCCAGGGGACGGTAGACGCCGCTCCTCCCCTGGAAGGTGAACCCCAGGAAATCGCCCACCATGGAAGAGAGTATGCCGTAGCACGGGTTTTCCTGGATGCGCCCCCAGACCCCTCGGGCCTGCTTCCAGTAGTTGTAGACCTCGTAGTTCGCCGAAGGATCGATGATTACCTCGGCCCCCTGGAGCCAGGCGATGCGGGCGGGCTCGAAGTAGGTGTGGTCCATGCAAATGGGAAAGGCTATCCGGGCGAAGGGGGTCTGGAAGACCTGGACTATGTCGCCGCTCCTAAACCCCCACTGCTCCTCGATCATGAGCAGGTGGGTCTTGCGCTGGGTGCCGAGGACACGCCCCTCGGGCCCAAAGAGGTAGGCCACGTTGTACAGCTCACCGTTTTCGTCGGGCAGGTTGATGCTGCCCGCCACGATGTAGACGCCGAAGCGTTTGGCCAGCTCGGAAAACGTGGTCTCGTAGATTTTTTGGGCGGCGGGCCCCACTGCCCGAAAGACATCGGCCACCTGGACACCGCCCATCTCGGCCAGGGCGCCCTCCAGGCTCTTGCCCCGGGTCATGGCCTCCAGGCCGGGCAAGAGGCCCAGGAGATGAGTGCCCGTTTCCTCTGGAAAAACCAGCAGTTGTGCCCCGGCCTGGGCGGCCTGGAGCACCAGGTCATACATTTTGCTGGCATAAGAGACACCGTCGCCGATGAGCTCCAGCCTGAGCTGTACCACCCCGACCCGGACGACTTGGGATTTGAGGGGTTCCGGTTTTGGGTAGTCCTTGCTGGCCAGCAGGCCCCTCATCAGGCCCGGGCGGGACTTCCACCAGAGCACCAGCTTAAGAGCATTAGCGGTGAGCCAGCCTTTCAGTCTCGGTATCACCCGTTCCCAGCTCCTTCGTAGGCTTGCGGGAAATACCGGGAATACAGGCGGTGGTTCATGAGGCCGTAAATAGGGTATTCGTCCACCACCTGCTGCAGGCGACCATAGTCCAGTACGGCCATTACGGTGTCCTGGGCGTCGGTGGCCCGGGCCCAGGCCAGGAGCCCGGTATTGCCTTCGGTCATCTCCACCGGGGCGTGCACGGCGGACCGGCCGCAGAAGGAAGCCTCCCACAGCCCGCCCACCAGAGCGGCCTCCACCCCAAAGACCTGGTTAGCCTGGACCTCTCGCCAGAGCCGGGCCATCCACTCCTCCTGGCTATAGCGCGTGGCCACCGGATGAACCAGCATATTCGCGCCTTGCAGGCACAGGATGCGGCTCACCTCGGGATACCCGACGTCGCTCCCGATGACGAAGCCAATGCGCCCGACCTCGGTGGAGAAGACCCCTAGCTCCGAGCCCGCAAGAAGGCCCCAGGCACGGCCGCGAGGCCCAAGGTGGGTCTGGTGTTGAACCCCAATGATCTGGCCTTGGGGACCGAAGAGATAGGCCGAGTGACGGCAGGACCCTTCACTCAGGCCTCCGGTCAACACCGTGCCAGGGGCCAGATAAACCGCCAGCTCCTTGGCCAGGCCAGAAAACGCCTCCTCGTAGCTGGCCTGCATCTCGCGGACGAGCTCGGGAGAAAGGGGGCTGGGAGGGCGCTCAGCGCCCTCCTTTGCCCTCAGGGTGGCTGGCCCCCGCGCCAGGCGGCCGACGAAGGGCAAGAGGCCGGTGTACTCGGGCAAAACCATGAGCCGAGCACCGGCATCAGCGGCGGACCGGAGCGGGGGTCGGAGGCGGCCCCAGGCTCCGGTTACATCCCGGAGCTCGGCGGCATCCAGTTGAATGGCGGCGACTTTCGTTTTCATCCTACACCCTCACCTGGGCGGCATTACCGCATGCGTCCCACGGGCTACACCCTGCCAGATGACCGGCGCACCGGTAGCTATCGGGCACGTTTGATCCGCGAGACGAAGTAGGTGCCCAGGGCAAAGTACATGATGGCAATGATGAAGATAACCACGTAGCCCAGGTTCAGGTAGCCGCTGGCCTTGCCCACGCGCTGGAAGTTGTCCAGGAGGGGGCCGGCGATGGGCACGGCGATGACCTGGGGAAAGACGGTGGCGATGTGCCAGATACCCATGTCCTTGGCGAAATGATCGGCCGAGGGCAACACGTCGCAGGCCAGGGCCCAGTCTACGCTCATGTAGGCACCGTAGCCCAGGCCGAAGACGAGGCCCATGAAGAGGGCGATGGTGAAGGACTGGGTCAGGATGAACACGGCCGCCACCAGGGACATGAGGGCCCCGGACAGGTAGATCATGCGCTTGCGTCCCACCCGATCCGATAGGACCCCGGCGGTCAGGGTGCTCAGGATGGCGCCGGCCATGAGCGCCAGGATCAATACGGCGACGGCGCCCTCCGGTTCCGTGGTCAGGACATTCCCCAGCACCGCAAAGACCTGAATGACGTCCTTGAGATAATATTGTAGGAACTCTTGAACGGTGTAGATGCCCATCATCACCAGGAGCCGGGTGAGGAAGACCCAGGCGAAGTCGGGATACTCCTTGGGGCTGATCCAGAGGCCCCGCAGGAACTGGCGGAAGACGAAAGGCTTCGTCACGCTAACCGGCTCTTCTTTGACCGCGAACACAGTGATTGCCATGGCGGCCAACAGGATGCCGATGATGAGCCAATACAGCAGGATCGTGGAGGGGCCAGTGAGGGCGCCGGCCACCGCCACGCCGCCCACGGTGCCCAGCATGGTCATGAGCCCCATCCAGCCGCTGGCCGCGCCGCGCTGCTCCTCCGGCACCCGGTCTGGAATCATGGCAGAGTAGGGAGCGGTAGCCACGTTATTGCCGAACTCCACGAATAGAAAGGCGACGACGTAGAGCGTGAACGAGGCCATGTCGCCCGCCCGGGGAAAATAGGCCATGCCCAAGAGAGCCAGGCAGTTCACGATGACGCCCCCAATCAGAAAGGGCCGGCGGCGGCCCAGGGCGAACCTGGCCCGGTCGCTGAGGGCGCCCACCAGGGGCGGGAAGATCAGGGCAATGAAGGCCCCGGTGCCGATGACCCAGCCCATGCCGGTGCCCTTGTACGCATCCCCCACCATGAGCAAGACCTGGCTGGGGATGGTGACGATGAGAAGCGCGCCCCAGAGGAAGTTGGTGGCGAACCAGAAAAGGCTGAGGGTAAGCTGGTCCAGGGTGGAAAGTCTTTCTTTCATCCGTAGCCCTTTCGACGTGATTTGCGCTTCAAGGCCATGGTGCGTGGCGTCCAGGCAGGCTCGGCAGCGATGGAGGGAGGTGAAGGGATTTACCTACAGGTGCCAGCGGCCCCTGCTGAGTCAGGCCGTCTCAGACAAAACCTCCCGGGCCCGCTGGGCCCAGTGCTCAGGCACCAGG
The DNA here is from genome assembly GCA_016208345.1 of Chloroflexota bacterium. GTDB lineage: Bacteria > Chloroflexota > DTOL01 > DTOL01 > JACQYG01 > JACQYG01. The sequence goes on along the minus strand of JACQYG010000151.1, from coordinate 183 downwards.
ACCCGCACTTCACCGATGCCGTCCACGGTCACGGGGAACACGGCCGCGGAGCTGTCGTACTGGAGCATGGCTGGGATGCCCTCCGCTTCCAGTCGGCCTTTGACGACCTGGGCTTCCAGCATCCCGGAGGCCACATAAACCACCACCGGCAAGGTCTCTTTCATCTGGCCACTCTCCGGCTGC
>JACQYG010000150.1 GCA_016208345.1 Chloroflexota bacterium | reverse complement strand
CATGTCCGCCAGCATCCACTGGATAGCCTGAAAACGGCTAATGGGCTGGCCGAACTGCACCCGCTCCTGGGAGTAGTCTAGAGTCGCATCCAGCGCCGCCTGGGCCAGGCCCACGGCCATGGCTCCGATGCCGATGCGGCCACCGTCCAGGCACACCAGCATCTGTCGGAAGCCGTCGTTCTCTTTGCCCAGGAGATTCTGGGCCGGCACCCGGCAGTTCTCGAAGAAGAGCTGGCTGGTGACAGAGGCCCGGAGCCCCAGCTTGTCTTCATTGCGCCCGGGCGTGAAGCCCGGGGTGCCCTTCTCCACGACGATGGCGCTTATCCCCTTAGTGCCCTTTCCTTTGTCGGTGACGGCGGTGAGGATCACGGTGCCGGCGATGGCACCGGAGGTGATGAAGGTCTTTTGGCCGTTGATGACCCAATGGTCCCCATCGCGGACGGCGGTGGTCCTGATCGCCCCGGCGTCGGAGCCGGCCTCAGGCTCGGTGAGGCCGAAGGCGCCCAACATGTCGCCCCGGGCCAGGGGCACCAGGTAGCGCTCCTTTTGCTCCTCGGTGCCAAAGAGGTAGAACGGCATGGCCCCTAAGGAGACGTGGGCGGACATGGTGATTCCTAGGGAGCCGGAAGCCCGGGAGATCTCCTCCACGCCGATGGCGAAGCTCACCGTATCGCCGCCGGCCCCGCCGTATTTCTCCGGAAATGGCAGTCCAAGAAGGCCCAGCTCGGCCATCTTGCGGATTATCTCCCAGGGGAAGCGCTCGGTCTGGTCGATCTCGCCAGCGATGGGCTCGATCTCCTTCTGGGCGAAATCGTGAACGGTGTCACGGATGAGCTGTTGCTCCGGTGTGAGCTCGAAGTCCATCGGTGCCTCCTTGTAATCACTGCCCCTTCCGTGCCACCAGTACCGTCCACTCGCCCCGCTGGGTCGTCTCGCCTTTTTGATTCACCAGGGCTGCCTGGAAGACCACGATACCCGCTTGGTCACCCAGGGGCTTTTTCCTGGCAACTTTCGCCTTCAGGGAGACCGTGTCGCCCAGGAAGATAGGCTTGGCGAACTTCCATTCCAGGCCCATGAAGGCCAGGGCGGTGCCCTCGATGAAGCCCACCCGGCCGCCCAGGCCCGAGGCGATGGCAAGCCCCAGGAGCCCGTGGGCGATGCGGGCACCGAAAGGCGTGGTTTTGGCGAACTCCGCATCGGTGTGCAGTTGGTTGTAGTCCCCGGACAGAGCGGCGAAGGCCACCACGTCGGCCTCGGTGACGGTGCGGCCAGGGGAGTTGTACTCCTGGCCGACCTCAAGCTCCTCGAAATAGCGGCCTCGGAACGAAGATCCTGTCATTGGCCCCTCCTTAAATGCTAGCGAAGCTTCAAGCTCGGAGAAGCCAGGATTCTGGGAGAAACCTGGCTTCTAAGCATAAAGAAACGCCCTCCCGCTGCATCAGAAAACCGCTTCTCAAAACCCTGCCTCGGTCACGCCGGCACGAAATAGACGTCATTGGCGTTCCACTCCACCAGGCGCTTGAAGCGAGCCTTCACCGACATACCGATCACGATGTCCTCGGGCTTGACCCCCACCAGTCTAGACAAGAAGACCGTGTCGATGCCCGGGAACTCCACGTACACCAGGACGAAAGGCAGGTCATTCAAGAAGGCCTCTCCAGCGAAATGCAGCACGGAGTAGGTGTGGATCTTACCCTCAGTGGATGCCTCGAACCAGTTACATTTGGCCCCGCACTTGCCGCAATCCCGCCGGGGCGGGAGCCAGGTGGCACCGCACCTGGGGCAACGGCTGGCGTAGAGCTTTTGCTCTTTCAGGCCCAGGAAAAACTGGCTCACCTCGCCGTAGCTGTGAATGTACTCGATGCGGTAGGGCCGCCCGATCATCAGGGGCTGGAAAGAATATACGTCGGTCACCTTGGCTCACCATCCTCTCTCCAAGATGTGCACCGTGATGTAGGTACCGGTCCCGGCGTGGCTGTGGATCAGCCCACGGCGGGCGTCCTTGACCTGCAGTCGATCGCTCTTCATGTGGTCCTGGATCGTCTCCTGCAATTGCCACAGGGCGAAGACCCCCTGCATGATCCCGGTGGCGCCCACCGGGTGGCCGCAGGCGATGAGCCCGCCGGAGGGGTTCACCGGGAGCTCGCCATCCAAGTAAGGCAACCCGGCCTCCACGAACTTGCCACCATCCCCGTACTTGCAAAAGTCCATGTCCTCGTAGGTCTGGAGCTCGCTGGAGGCGTAGGCATCGTGGACCTCGGCGAAGTCGATCTGGTGCAGGGGATCGGTGATGCCGGCCTGCAGGTAGGCCTGGCGAGCCGCCTCCCGCCCGCCCCGGAAGCTGGCCACCCCCGGCCACCTGCCTTTCAGGTAGGCGTACTTCTCGGGCTCCTCACCGGGGAGGAGGATGACGTCGCCCCGGGGCCGGTCACCCAGGCGCATGGTATCGGTGCCGCACCCCAGGCCGGTGATGTACACCAGGCGCCTGGTGATCTGCTTGGCCTTCTCCTCGCTGGCCAGGATCACGCAGGCCGCGCCGTCGGACATCACGCACACCATAGGGCGAGTGATGGGGGTGGCGATCATGGGGGCGTTCAATACGTCCTGGACGGTGAGGCGCTCGTGCTTCTGGGCGTAGGGGTTGTAGAAGGCATTATCGTAGTTCTTGACGGCGATGCGGGCGAACTGCTCGGCGGTGGTGCCAAACTCGTGCATGTGCCGCTGGGCCATGGTGGCGTAATAGCCGGAGTAGAAGCCGCCCACCGGGAAGTCAAAATCGGTATCCGAGGCCAGGGCGATGAACTCGTTCCCCTTGGCGGTGTTGACCTCGGACATCTTCTCGAAGCCGTAGACCAGGCACACATCAGAGAGGCCGGAGGCCACGTTCATGTAGCCGGCCCGGATGCCCAGCCCGCCGGTGGCGCCGCCCCCCTCGATGCGCATGCTGGGCTTGGGGCAGAGGCCCAGGTAGTCCTGGGTCAGGGAATCGAAGAGGAGCTGGCCGTTGAAGTGGTCGGAGAAGTAGGTACAGATGGAGGAGTCGATGTCCTTGAGCTCCAGCCCGGCGTCGGCCAGGGCCCGGTCGAAGGCATCCTTGCACATGGCCTCCTGGGTGAGCTCGGGATTGGCCTTGGCGAACTTGGTGATCCCGCCGGAGATCACGCAGACTCTGCGCATGAAGCAAACCTCCTCGTTGATTCTGGCCGGTGGGGACAAATTCTCTACTAGTAAAAGAAACATCACCCCCAGCGTTGGTGAGAAATTCCTGCCTATTTTAGCACGAAGCCAGGGCAAGTCAAGGGAGGCTGCCGAGGCCATCAGCTTGTCCTCAGGCCGCGCTTGTGGTATCATTGGCTCGCCTGCTTCTCCCCTGCCCCTGTTTCAACTCAGGGACGCCTAGGGTGAGGCCCTGTAGACCCTCCCCACCCAACCCAAAAAGAGGAAGGCCGAATATGGAGAGACCGACGCTCAGCAAAGAGATCACCCTGGAAGGGCTGGCCAGGCTGGTGGCGTGGCTGGACGAAGAGCACCGCAAAGACCGCGCCGAGATCACGCTTTTGCACCAGAAGCTGGACAGCCAACTGGCCAGCAGTCAAAACATGGAGGGCCGGCTCAGGGAAATCCAGGTGGCACTGAAGGCCGCCCAGGAACAGATCGAGAGGTGGCGCTCCCTGGAGTTGGAGATCACCCCGATCAAGGGCCAACTGGCCCATTGGGAGGAGCGAGAGCGGCGGCGCCAGGAGGAAGAGACAAAAGCCCTGGAGTTAAAGCGCTTGGAGCAGGAGCAAGGGGCCAAGGCACAGGCGGAGCTACGCCTGGCCCTGGACGCACTGGGCAAGCGCTGCGACTCTCTGGAGGGCAGGTTGGCGCTCCACGCCGAGGACACAAAACGAAGCATCGCGTCTCTGGCTGCCTTGGCCTCTAACGTGGAGGCCTTGACCAAGCAGGTCCTTTCCCTGGCCGAGCGCCTGGGGCAGGTGGAATCCGAGCGCGTGGGGACTATGGAACGATTGCGAGCATTAGAACCCATCGGGGAAACGCTCCGGAACCAGCAGGCCCAGTTGACGCAGGCCCTGGCCTTGCTCCGAGGCGACGTGGATCATTGGCGCACGGAATTGACTAGAGCAGTGGATGAAGTGAGGCAGGCACTGGAACGCGCCTCCAGCCAGGTACGCCTCTTGGCCACGGAGGTGGCCCAGAGCAGGCAGGAGATCAGCAAAATCCAGACCCGGGAGGAGAACCTCTATCAGCGTACAGTGGAGATCAGTGGCGTCTTGAAGCATTACGCCAAGCAACAGACCCAGGACATCGGCGAGCTGACCGCCTTGCGCCAATACGTCGAAGAGCTCGTGCGCCAGAATCGAGAACTGAGAGAAAAGGTTCAAATCTTAGCGGAGAAGCTGGACAGTGCCATGGAGCAGGTGAGCCAGCTGACCCGGATGGGGGAGGATTTGAAACAAAACCAGGAGCGCCTGGCGCAACTGGAGGCGCTGACGGAGGACCGTTGGGCCCGGGAGGTCCCGGCACTACAGCTTCTGGCCGAGGCTACCGAGCGGCGAACTCTAGAGCAGGGCGCCGATCTCGAGCAACTGACCCTAGTGCAGCGGGAGCAAGGGGCCCTCTTGACCAGCCAGGTCAAGCAATGGGAGGAGGATCGGCGCTACCTGCAGCGACGGGTGGAAGCGTTGGCCGAGCTCTTCGAGATGCAGAGACGGCGAAGCCTGGCTCACCTGCAGCAAGAGATAAAGGAATGGGAGGATGCGGTTCATTGACACCCTCAAGGGGCTTCTGTTATACTCTCGCCGAAAGGCAGGACCCAATGGAACTGAGGCAGTACTGGGACATCCTTTGGCGCCGGGCCTGGGTGGTCCTGGGGCTGGCGCTCTTGACCCTGGTGGCAAGCGTCCTGGTGAGGCCGACCCGGACCCTGCAATATCAGGCCTCCACGCGGCTGGCGGTGGGCATAAGCCCCGAAGCCGGGGTGGGCCGATTTTATACCTACGATAATTATTACACGTGGCTCACGGCGGAGTACCTCGCCGACGACCTGGCGGAGGTGGTGAAGAGTCAGGGCTTTGCCCAGGCGGTGAGCAGCCGGATAGGGAGCCCAGTGCCACCAGCGGCGATCATGGGGGCCACCAGCCCCAAGAAACTCCATCGCATCCTGACCATAACCGTCACCATGGCCGACGCCAACCTGGCTACCCAGGTGGCCCAGGCCGTGGCCTCGGTGCTTCAAGAGGAGGGCGGTCGCTTCTTCGCACAACTCGGCTCCAGCAATGCCGCCATAAGCGTTCTGGAGGTGAACCCTGCGACCCTGGTCTCCGGGGGATTCAAAGAGAAACTTGACTTGCCACTGCGCGTGCTACTGGGATTGGCGGCCGGAGTGGGGTTGGCCTTTTTGCTCGATTACCTGGACGAATCCGTTCGCACCTCGGCCGACCTTGAGTCATTGGGGTTTAGGGTATTGGCAGAGATACCATCCCGGCCCTCCCGGTGGCGGAGGCTCCTGATCCGCAAAAGCCGCCTGGGGTAGCTCTCGCGGAAATAGGGATGCTAAAAGGGTGACAAGGCACATCTTATGCAACTGAGAAGCTATGCGGCGATATTGATGAAACGTGGCTGGCTCGTGGTGCTTATGGCCCTGGCCGGCCTATTGGGCGCAGCGGCTCTCACCAGAGTGCAGGTGCCCATCTATCGATCCAGCATCAGGCTCCTGGTGGTGCCGGCGCGGTATGAGCTAGGGGTTAGCCTGGCGGGCAAAAACCTCCTGGGGCAGCTCAGCCTGGAATTGCAGTCGCCAAACCTGGCCGAGGAGGTCAGTCAGGGGCTGCGGCTGGACGTGCCAGCCCTGGCTCTCCTGAGCCACACCAGGGTGTCCAACGAAGAGGACAAATACGTCATTAACCTCAGCGTGGACAACCCGGACCCGGAAAGGGCCCAGATGATCGCCAGCGCCTGGGCTCGGGCGTTTGTGGACCGCTACAATGCCCGTAGCCTGGAGGTGGACCGTCGGGATCGGGTGGACGTGGAGATCTACGACAAAGCGACCCCTGCAGAGCTGAATCGCCCGAAGCTGCTCACGAACGTGGTCGTGGCCACCCTGGGGGGGTTGCTTTTGGGCATCTTTCTGGCGTTCGGCCTGGAGTATCTGGACGATACCCTGAAAGCCCCGGAGGATGTGGAACGCTACGTCGGCCTCACCACCCTGGGCGCCATCCCGTTAGCTGTTGAGAAGGACTAACGATGGATATCAAAAGCCTGTATCACCTTTTGACGAAACGCGGCTGGATCATTGTCCTGGTGGCGGTCGGCGCTTGCGCCGGAGCGGTGATCACCAGCAAGCTGCAAACGCCCATGTTTCGCTCTACGGTGAAGCTGTTGATGCGGCCGGCGCGGTATGACTTCGGCCTCACCGAGGCCGGCAAGCTCATGATGGGGCAGTTGAGCCTCCGGCTGCAGGCTCCTAGCCTGGCTGAAGAGGTGATCCAACAACGGGGGCTGACGGTCACGGCACAGACCCTCCTGCGCCGGGCCAGAGTGGGCACCGAGGAAGGCAAGTACGTGATCCAGCTAAGCGTGGATGACCCCGATGCCGGCACGGCCCGGGCCGTGGCCGACACCTGGGCCAAGGCCTTTGCCGACCGCTACAATAACCGCAACAAGGATATAGACCCCCGCGATCGCATCAGTGTCGAGATATACGACGCCGCTTCTCCCGCGGAACTCAATCGGCCCAGGACCAGGGTCAATGCCCTGGCCGGGACCCTGCTGGGCCTGATCGTGGGTGGCCTGGTGGCTGTGGCTCTGGAATACCTGGACGACAGCTTGAAGAACGCCGAGGACGTGGAACGTCACGTGGGCTTGACCACGCTGGGATCCATCCCCAGCTCATCCAGGTGAGGCCGTTCCGCCCGCAACGATGGTTTGCCTTTCGCATCAGGAGCTAGCTATTCAAGGAGGCAAGCAATTGGTAGATGAACCCCTTCCCAGGCTGAACCTGGTCACTGTAACCAACCCTCGGTCGCCGGTCAGCGAGGCCTTTCGGACACTGAGGACAAACATCCAGTTTTCCAGCCTGGACCGGCCGCTCAAGACCATCCTGGTCACCAGCACCGACCCTGGGGAGGGGAAGAGCACCGTCCTGGCCAACCTGGCAGTGACCATGGCCCAATCCGGCCTGCGCACGGTGGTGGCCGACTGCGACCTGAGGCGCCCCAGCCAGCACCAACTCTTCGGCTTGAGCAATATCAACGGACTGACCTCCATGATGGTGGGCAACGCTCCCATGGAGAGGGCCTCATTCCAGGATACGGCAGTGCCTAACCTGCGCCTGTTGGCCAGCGGGCCGCTGCCGCCCAACCCATCGGAGTTGCTGGGCTCCCGGCGTATGGGGGAGATCATCGCGTTTCTGAAGGATCAGGCCGACATGGTTCTCTTCGATGCCCCACCAATAATCGCCGTGACCGATGCGGCGGTGCTGGCCTCTAAGGTAGACGGCGTATTGCTGGTGGTAAACGCTGGCAAGACCAAGCGCGACCTGGCCAGGCGAGCGAAGCTCTTGCTGGACAAGGTGAACGCCAACGTCCTGGGCGTGGTGCTGAACAACGTGAAGCTGGAAGCCAGCCTGTACCGTTATTACGCCGGCCAGGGATAAGGGCCGGCCTGGCCAAAGACGTCTCTCTCATCTGGGCACCAGTACCGAATCTCCGGGGCAAGGCGTTTCTTGACTAGTAAAGAATGGAAGCGGGACATCCAACGTCGGTGACCATAACGCAAGCGGAACAAGAAAAAAAGACCGTGGCCCTGAGCTCCGTGGCCGCCGCGGTTTTTTTGACCGTGGTGAAGCTCATCGCGGGCTACGCCACCGGCAGCCTGGGCATCATCTCTGAGGCGGCCCACTCTGCCCTGGACCTGGTGGCCGCCTTCGTCACCTACTTCGCAGTGCGGGTCTCAGACCGGCCGCCGGACCAGGAACACCTCTACGGCCACGGCAAGGTGGAGAGCCTCTCCGCCCTCATTGAGACCGCCCTCCTGTTCGTCACCTGCCTCTGGATTATCTACGAGGCCCTGCAACGCCTCCTGGTGTATGAGGTGCCGGTGGAGGCCAACGTCTGGGGCTTTGGGGTCATGGTGCTCGCTATAGCCATCAACGTATCGCGGACCCAGGCCCTCTCCCGCGTGGCCCGGAAGTATGGCAGCCAGGCCCTGGAGGCCGACGCCCTGCACTTCTCCAGCGACGTACTGAGCTCGCTGGTGGTCATCGTGGGCCTGGCCTTCGTCCGCTTCGGCTGGACCAGGGCCGACCCACTGGCTGCCCTGGGTGTGGCCGCCATCGTCATCGTCGCCAGCTGGCGACTGGGGAGACGAACAGTGGACGTGCTGCTGGATCGGGCCCCGGAGGGCCTAGCAGAGCACCTCGCCGCCCAGGTGGAACAGATCCCCGGCGTCGAGAAGTGCGACCGCCTCCGGGTGCGACGATCGGGCACTCAGACCTTCGTGGACATGAACATCTCGGTGGGCCGTACTATCTCCTTTGAGACCGCCCACGCCGTGGCCCTGGCGGTGGAGCGTAAGGTCCACGAGTTCCTGCCCAATGTGGACGTGGTGGTGCACACAGATCCGGCTGAGACCCAGGAGGAATCCATCGTCGCCCGCCTCCGCTCCATCGCCGGCAAGCGTCAGCTCTACGTCCACAACGTCTCGGTGCATGAATCCCACCGCAAATTGCACGTGGACCTGCACCTGGAGGTGGACCAGCACCTGAACCTGAGACAAGCCCACCAAATAGCCAGCCTCTTGGAGGAAGACATCAAGAGCGGCATTCCATCCATCGTGGAGCTCAACACCCATATCGAATCCCGCGATACCGAAGTGGTCGAGGGCGAGGACGTCACCGCCCGGATGCCAGCGGTGGTGCGGGAGATCCGGGCCACTGCCCTGGAGGTGCCGGGGCTGCGGGACTGCCATGCGGTCATCTTGAGAAAGGTCAACGGCAATCTGGCTGTATCCATGCATTGCACCCTGGATGAGGAGCTGTCCATGGCCCAGGTTCACCAGGTCTCCACTGAGGTGGAACGCCGCTTGATGAACAAGATGCCCGACGTGGAACGGGTGATCGTGCACACAGAGCCTCTTCGCCAAGAGGTGGCGTAACCCAGCTCCCGATCGCTGGTTCTATCCCTTGGGAAATCGTCATGGCGGTGGAGGCACAGGATGGACTTGCTGGAAAGGTATCGGGGGCCTATTCTGGTTCTTCTCCTGGCCTTGGTCCTGGCCGGAAGCGTAGTCCTCGTCCTCCGCCGGCCTGAGCCTCAGCCGCTGGAGATCCTCATACCTACCAGGCCCCCCACCGCCAGGCCTGGGCCGATCAAGGTTTTCGTCAACGGAGCCGTGGTCAGGCCCGACGTATATACACTACAGCCAGGTGATCGGGTAAAAGACGCCATAGAGGCCGCCGGCGGGGTTACTCCCGACGCGGATGAGTTCAGGGTGCCGAACCTGGCCGCCAGGCTCAGCGATGGCCAGCAGGTCTACGTCCCCCGGCGCGGCGAGGCCGCCGGGTTCAGTGCCCCTGGCGTGTCCGGCCCACCGGCCCTGATCAACATCAACACCGCCTCGGGAGCCGAGCTGGACTCGCTCCCCGGCATAGGGCCTACCACTTCCCAGCGAATCATCGAACACCGCAACAAGAACGGCCCGTTCCAAAGGATAGAGGAGTTGAAAGAAAAAAAGCTGGTCAACTCCTCTACTTTCGAGCGGATCAAGGAATTGATCACCGTGCAATAGCCTGCTTGCGCGAGACATGGTCATCCAGTCCTATGAATTCGGGCGGCTCGTGGTCGGCGGGAAGCTCTACACCGCCGACGTCATCATCTACCCTGACCGCGTGCAGGACCACTGGTGGCGTCAGGAGGGCCACCGGCTCTCCTGGGAGGATCTCAGCGATGCCTTGGCCGCGGACCCCCAGGTAGTGGTCGTGGGCACGGGCAGCACTGGGATGATGGAGGTCCCGGAATCGGTAATCCAGCGCCTGAGAGCCCGGGGCATTAAAGTGATCGTGGCCCCCACCGGCCAGGCCTGTGCGGAATACAACCGGCTCGTGCCTGCAGGTAGGGTGATCGCGGCTTTACATTTGACGTGCTGATAGCACTTATATTT
>JACQYG010000180.1 GCA_016208345.1 Chloroflexota bacterium | reverse complement strand
GCTCAGGTGCGAGATCACCCTCTCCACCCTGAGGATGGGCAGCGCCAGGCCTCCTGCCAGGAGGCCCAGGATCAACACGGTGGCCAGAGCTTTCCTCCCCTGGGCTTGCCTCCCCTTGAAAAGAAACAGGCCCATGGCAAAAAGGCCGCCGGCCGCCCCCAACCAGGCGCCCACCGAGAAGGTCAGGAACAGGGCCAGGCCCAGGGATGCCAGCGCCCCAAGGTAGATCTTCTGCCACCTTCCGGCCGACCAGGCCAGGGCCAGGGCCCACGGGATTATCCTTTCCAGATAAAGCCCCAGGTTATTGGGCGAGCGATAGGTGGCCAGCATCCGCCGCACCCCCTCGGCCGTGATCACGTCCCCGGTAAAAAGCCACTGGTATAGCCCGTACGTCGCCACCACCGCCCCGCCCGCCACCAACGCCTTCACTGCCGAGGCCACCTGCCTCTCCTCTCGCCAGGTGCTGACCATGAGGAAGTACAAGAGCACCGGTTCCAGCACGTTCACCCGCAGTTCCCGGAGGCTTGGGCGCAGGCTGGAGGTGACCGCCAGGGAGAGAACCCCTAGGGCCAGGAAAGCCAGGGTCAGCATGGGGAAGGCCCGAGGCCTCAATGCTGACAGGAGCTCCCTCAGTGCGGCCTCCGGGTGGCGCAGGCGGCCGGCCGTGGTCTGCCGGCCCCTCCAGAGCCACAAAAGGCTACACGAGAGCACGGTGATCTCAGGTATGGAAAGGGCGATGCTGCCGTAGGTCTTGGGGTAGAGGTAAAATGGCAGGGAAAAGATCGTCAGGTACAGCGCCAAGTCCAACCGCAGATAGGCCAGATACCCGAACCAGACCAGGGCAGCCAGGCTCAGGGGCGGCCACGGGAGCCCGTAAAACAGAAGAAAAGCCAGCGCTAAGAGCGCCGTTCCCCATCCCTGGCCCAGGTTCACGTACCAATCGCTCCAGCGAGCCCAAGGTAAGCGCGACCCTTGCCGGACCAATTGCCACGACAGGAGGGCCAGCGCTGCGGCTAGAAACGAGAGCGCACCGTAATACGGTAGCTGGCTTTCGCTGACCCCGCTGGGCCTGGCAGCCATCTCCTGGGTGGCTCTGGCCACGGCCTGCACCGCCTGATAGGCCGGGCGAGGGGAGAAATCCTCGTTCACCAGCCCGAACCCTTGCCGGGGGTCCTCGGGCTCCCCCGGCAGGTGCAGGCCCGGCAGCATCATGGCCCCCAGCCAGGTCCATTCGTCCCGGGCACGCTCCATGGCCAGGGCGGTGCGTCGGGCCTGTCGCTCCTCGCTATCCGACCCCCAGGGCGATGGTCGCCCGCGCCACGCTGCGGGCAACGCGTTCCACCCGAACTCCACCGCCCAGATGGGCTTTTGGCCATCTCCGTTCCTGACCGCCGTCTCCCGCAACAGTATCGCCCGGGAGAAGTTCAAGATCCACGGGTCCACCCGGCGATCCTCGGGCCCAGTCCAGAAGCCGTAGGGCTTTGCCGCGATGATGTCGAAGTAGTTCCGGCCGCCCAGGCGGTACAACTCGGCCAGGTAGTCCACGTCGCTCTGGTTCCATTCGCTGTGCTCGACCGTGGGTGCCAGGCCAGCCAGGATCACCCGATTGCGTCCATCGGCGGCCTTGACCCTGGCGTAAGCCAACTTCAGCAGTTCCAGGTATTCCCTGGGCGAGGCGTAGCGTTCCCCCCAGTGAGGGAAGATGTTGGGCTCGTCCCATAACTGATAGTAGAGGATCCGCCCTCGGTAGCGATCGGCAAAGCGCCCGGCGAAATCGGCGAAGGCCTCGGGGTTATCGGGCGGAGACGTATCCGGGCCCCGGCTGCGAGCCCAGGTAGGAGAGGTGTCCAATACCGCCAAGAGATCCAGGCCGTATTGGCCGACCAGGTACACGTTGGCATCCCACTTCTCCCAAGAATACTCCCCGGGAGAAGGCTCTATGTCCTTCCAGGGGAAGCGTTGGCGCACCCAGTAGAGCCCGGCCTCTCTGGCCAGCCGCAGCACGCGCTCCTGCTCCTCCCGGGAACGCTCCTGATCCAAGTAGACGTTGGCCCCAAACAGGTTGGGCTCGCGGCGCGGCGCCGGGCCTGAGCCGCTGCCCACCCCTCGGGTCCGGGCCCGGTGATCTGCCACCACCGCGCCCAATATCCATGTGATGAGCAGCGCACCGGCCAGCATGGCCAGGACTAGGAGGGCGGTTTTTCTCTCACCTCTTGGCATCAGGTGCTCCGGCGTTTCCGGTACGTCCACAGGAGCCCCACATCTAGCACCAGCCCCGCCAGGACCAGCCCCCAGGCCCAATAGTACCAGGCCGGCGTCCCACCAGCCTGGACCTCCAGGGCATCGATGGCGCACACATTTCCGGTGGCCGCCGGGTTCCTGTCACCCGAGACGGTCAGCCGGGCCTTGTGCTCCCCCGGTCCCAGGCCCCGGGCCACCACCACGCCCTCCTGCCAGGAGGGAATGGGGCTATAGAGGTCCAGGATGGCGCGGCCCCTCTTGTCCCTGGGCAGGGCGTTTGCCTCTCTCCCGTCCACCGTTACCTGCAGCGTGCCTCCCTGAGGGCCCTTAGCCGTTATCAGCCGCAAGGTGTTGCCATAAAACGAAAGCCCTACGCTGGCCCCGGCGGTGCTCGCGGCTAAGTAGCTCCCGCCGCTGGCGTGGACCTCCACCGGCCATTGCCAGCGCCCCGCCGTCGTCACCGGCGGAGCCGTCTCCTCGTAATATCCCGGACCGGCCAGGCTCAAGGATTTGGCATCTCTCTTGATGGCATGGGCGGCCAGGCGTGGCGTGAAATCCACGTCCACCAGGCGGAAATAGTATTCGGATCGATCGGGCGGTATGAGGCCCACCTGGCGAAAGTACCAGATGTTAACCACGCCCACCCAGTTCCACTCTGCCCTGGCCTTCTGAATACCCCTGGCCGTATATTCGGCCTGCTGTTCCTCGCTGACCCGCCGCCAGATATACCATTCGGGTGGGTAACCCTCCGGCGAGGCGTTCCACCCGTATTCACCCAG
>JACQYG010000179.1 GCA_016208345.1 Chloroflexota bacterium | reverse complement strand
CCTCCTCACCGTTAGAGACTAAGCCGACCCGGGGGTTCGGTACTCCGAAGACCCTCTCCCAATAAGCCAAGCCCACGATGACGAATTGCCTGAGGTATTCCGGCTTACAGTCGGTGTTGGCGCCGATGTCCAAGAGAAAGCACTTGCCGCGGACGGTGGGATACACCGTCCCCAGGGCCGGACGCTCGATGCCCTTGATGCGGCCCAGGTTGAAGAGGGCGGCGGCCATCACCGCGCCGGAGTTCCCGGCGGAGACCAGGGCCTGGGCCTGGCCCGCCTGCACCAGTTTCATGCCCACGTTCATGGAGGAGTCTTTTTTCTCTTTGACCGCCAGGGTGTGCTCCTCCATCTCCACCACCTCGGAGGCATGGACGATGGGCAAGCACAGGCCAGTGAGGTCATATTTTGCCAGCTCCAGCTCCAGGGCCTCCTGGCGGCCCACCAGGATGATCTCCGCGCCGTACTCCCGGGCCGCTTGCACCGCCCCTTCTACCACGACGGCAGGTGCGCGGTCTCCCCCCATAGCATCCAGAACGATCTTCATGCACTACTCCTTAATCTCCTAACCGCGACCAGACACGCGCCCGGAGGACAGGGCGAGGAGCGGCCAGTGAACAGAATTGTCAAGGGTGTTAGTCCTCATAGCCAGCGAAGCGGTATTCCTTTCTCTCTCCTCCCACGTCCACGGCTATCTCCCAGGTTGGGGCCCACACTAGAGCAAAGGTTTCCAGGCGGATAGCGGCCTGGGAGGGGCGAAAACGCTTCTCCTCCAGTTCGGTGATGCCTTCCTGGTACTTGTCCTGGATCTTAACCACGGCGTCGTCGCGCTCTTCGGTGAGCCTGGCGATCTGCTCCTTGAGGTTCTCGACCTCGGCCTGGCGCTCCTCCACTGCCATGCGGGCCTGGTCAGCCATGCGCTGCTTAGAGGCGGCGGTGGAGACGGCACGGGTGGGCCGCTTGCCCAGGAGGAGGCTGAAGCCGGATTCGACGATGGAAATGGTGGATTCGCGCTTCTTAGCATCCCAAAGGGCCTGCTTGTCGGCCAGGTCGCGCTGGGCCCGCTCCAGCTTGTCCTGCAGGCGGACCAGTTGGGTTTGATAACGGGACCGCACCTTCTCGGCCTCGCCGTCGGAGAGCTCCCGGGCTCTGGCCTGAAGTCGGGCCAGGAAATCTTCCTTGGCTTCGCCTACTTCAGAATACATCTCGAGCCGTGCATTGTAAAGCAACGTGAGCACCTGGCTGCGCTCCAGATATCCCCGGAAGCCGTCCTGCAACCGCCGGACCCCAACTGCAGCCTTGACCTCCTCGCTGACCTCGGCGAAGACCCCCTCGGGCCGGGGCTGGTAGCTCAGGACCTGAGGATCTACTTTAAGGCTCTCGTTGCCCCAGTCGAAGATACGGTCGTCTTCGCTTGCCGAAATGGCCCGGCTCACCGATCCGGTGTGGAAGAGGTCAGGCACGCGGCTCTTGAAGTCTACCTTGGCCGCGCCGTACAGGTGCGGGCGGTAGACCAGGTGGCTTTCGAGGAGTTTCACTGGGAAAGGAGTCTCCCGCCGTAAGTTGTCGCAATAGCCCTCAGGGAAGACCCTGGGCTCCAGGTACAAGATGCTCAACGAGGACGGCAATTGCGGCGGGACTTTGGCATATGGTGTGGCGGAGGAAGGGGTTAGGGGATAAGGGGTAGGTGACAGAGGATGGGGGATAGGCGTGATGGTCGCTGCGGCGGCGGAGGGCATCTTCTTGAGAGAGCGGATCTGTTCCCTGGTCAAGGGCCCCCGTAGGTAGGAGAGGGCCCACCGGGTCATGAAGACCTGGGGCCGCCCGGCGTGGACGTTGTGCATGAGAAACACACGGTTCTGAAGGGAGGCAATGACCCGGTCGAAATAGGCCCGGTCCAGGGCTCCTCCAGCCTCGGCCGCGGCGCCCTCCAACCCCTCCAGAACCCGGGCCTTATCCCGGTCGGTCTGAAGCTTGCCGACGAACCAGGTGCCAGCGTTGGTGAGGGCCTTGTAGTCCAGGTCCACCGGGTTCTGGGTGGCCAGGACCACTCCCAGCCCATAGGCTCGGGCCTGCTTCAAGAGCGTGAGCAAGGGCACCTTGGAGGGCGGGTTGGCCGGGTAGGGCGGCATGTAGCCGTATAGCTCGTCGAAATACAGGAGTGCCCGCAGGCTGGTCGTGCCCGACTGGCCCCGGAGCCAGGCCTGCACCCCTTGTAGGAGCAGGCTCACGAAGAACATGCGCTCCTGGTCGCTCAGGTGGGCGATGTAGAATACCGAGACCCTGGGCTGGCCATTACGGTACAATATCTGCTGGATGTCCAGGGGCATGCCCACGATCCAGTTCTCAAAGCTGGGGGCGGCCACGATGCCGTTCAGGGCCAGAGCCAGAGCCAGCCGGTCGGCCTTGGGGAAGAAGAGGTCCAGGTCCACCACACCCAGCTTGGTGATGGGCGGGTTCTGGACGTAGCCGACGAGCTTACCGATATCCAGACCCTCGCCCTTTCGCCAGCAATGTTCAAAGATATTAGAGAGCAGGATATGTTCCCGGCTGCGCACCGGGTCGGTCTCCATGCCCACCAGGCCCAGAAGGGCGCTGACCGTGCCGCGGATGCGCTCCCGGAGAGTCTCCTCTTCCTCGTCCCAGCTCAGGGGCGGAGCCTCCAACATCTGGACCACGCTCACCGGCATCCCGGCGTCGCTCCCCGGGGTGTACACTGTGAAATCCGCACTCCCCCGGTACTGGGCCACCCTCTCCGGCCCCTCCCCCCACTGGGCCAGGCCCTCCCGCCAGGCCTTGGCGATGAACGCCGCGTAGCCCTCCACGGTCATGTTCCGGCGTCGCGCGTCGTCCACGTTGACCCAAGGCAGGAAATCGCCGGGCTCCAGGTTAGGGAAAGCCAGGAGCAGGTTGCTCACGTCACCTTTAGGGTCGATGACGATGCTGGGGACGCCCGAGAGCGTGGCCTCTTCCAGAAGGCTGATGCCCAACCCCGTCTTCCCGCTTCCGGTCATGCCCAGGATCACCCCATGGGTGGTGAGGTCTCGGGGGTCGTATTCTAATGGCCTTTCCAGAAGTTGGTTCGCCTCTGGATCGTAAAGCTTGCCCAGGTAAAAGCTTCCCTGGACCTCAGATGTGGTGGACACCAGGTACCTCCAACAGTCATATCGCTGGGAAAAGCTCTCCCGACTGACCGGGGATGCCGGCCCACAAATTCTTTGTCGGTCGGCCTCCCCAAACCATCTCCCTCTTCGTCAACTCCAAACGCCGGATGGCTGATCGTACTGCTTGATCTTCGCCTCAGGCCTAATTCGCACGTGGTGAAGGTTTTTATGCTACATCGAGGT
>JACQYG010000156.1 GCA_016208345.1 Chloroflexota bacterium | reverse complement strand
GCAGGAGTTCTTCCGGCGCTACGAATACCGGGTGGCCCGGGTGGACGATTTCCTGAAGGTGGTGGAGGAGGTGGCCGGCGCCGAGGCCCTGGAGTTTCTGGAGCCCTATGCCCAGGAGAGCGATTCCTCCTGGTGGCGGTGGCTGGCCCGGCTACCGGTGAAATCCCCCCACTTGGGTAGTTCGACGCGTCCTCTCGTCGCAACCCTAATTTGAGGGTATCAGGGAGACATGAGTCTCAGTTGGGAAAACCGGTAGATCTCACACTGGACGATTAGCCGGGCTTCGGGTGACGGGCGATGGGTAAAACCGTCCTTTTGACTGGCCGTCCCAGGGTCGGAAAGACGACGATCATCAAAGATCTGGTGGCCCGCCTGCCTGGCAAGGCCGGGGGATTCTACACCGAGGAGATGAGAGAGGCCGGGGAACGGGTGGGCTTTCGCCTGGTGACGCTGGATGGCCGGGAGGGCATCCTCTCTCACGTGAATAGCAAGAGCACAAGACGTGTGAGCAAATATGGAGTTGAGTTAGAAGCGTTGGAGACGATTGGGGTAGATGCGATACAGAGGGCCATCGCGGACTGCGACTACGTGGTCATCGACGAGATCGGCAAGATGGAGCTATGCTCCGGAAGGTTCAAAGATGTGGTGCTGGAGGCGGTGAACAGTGCGGTTTCCGTCTTAGGCACGGTGACCATGGCTCCAGAGCCGTGGGTGGAACTGCTGAAGCGCCGCCCCAACGTCCAGGTGATCGAGGTCACCTACGCCAACCGGAACCATCTGGGACAGGACATCGTAGACCTTCTTACCGAGGGGTAGCGTGGTTTGGGTGAGGTTTTCACCGAGAGGCCACGGAGCCCCGGAGGTCGCCCAGGATCCGGCATTTGTTGCCCAGGTAGGCATAGGGCTTTACCTCGCGTAATCGATCTTGCCTGCCAGGTTCAAAACAGACTCTTCCTAGACAGCCACGATCTGGCCGATAGGCAGGCCCTGGCTGCCCAGGGTTGGGCCCTGTGACACCTGACATTCCAGGTTCACCGGGCACCGGGCGATGACCGGGGTCCGAAGTTTCAGCGCCGGGGCTGAGGTCAGGATGGTAGCATAGGAGTTTTCGGGCAGACGGTGCCAACCCCGGCCAGGGCTGTGAATCATCGGTTATGAATTATCGATTATGAGTCCCCACTTATGAATTGCCACTCACAGTAGATGGTGCACGTCTACTGGCCATCAGCTACTGCATTAAGCACCAGTTCGTTGGGCCGGACCTGGGGGAGGGGACAGAGGGGCGGAAGGCAAAGGGGAGAGGGGAAGTAGCGCGGTCAGCCGTCGAAGGGGTTGGTGCTACTCCGAGGATGCCACTTCGTCCTACGTGACCTGGGGAGCCGTGGCGCTTAGTTTGAGTTCAGTTACGACGGTGTCCGGCGTCTTGTAATGAATGATGCTCTCAACCGCTCGAAAATGATCGTCGTAGGCCACGATAGCTGTGCAATTGACGCTGTGAGCAGCAATGGCGTGGGGAAGATCGGTGGCATCCCGCAGGGCAGAGAACAGCCTGGCCTTGAGAATCTTGTCCTCGCGCCGAGGAATCGGAACATAGAGAAGGCGGCTATTCAGGATTGAGAGCAACGCCCCACGAGCCAGTTCGCTCCCCGCCTCCCAGTCGGGCTCGGTATTGCTGATGGCGATAACCAACAACTCGTGCAAGGCGTAGAACGAGGTGACGGCCTTGATCGCTCCTTGGTTGATGAGCTCGAACAGCTTCGAGGCAACCTGAAACCTGGCCGGTTCCATCGTCTTGGTCAGGGTGAAGGCCAGAAGCGCCGAGGTGTCCAGGTAGACCATCAGGCCTTCTCCCCAGTCGGCGTGGCGATCAGCTCTTCCAAGGCCTGGGGTGAGATCAGGAGCACCTTCAGTAGCTCGCGGGAGAGGAGCAAGGCCAGGGGCGTCAGGGCCTCGGACAGGATGCGATCGGCGCTCTCCCGGCGCCCTTCGTGCAGGATTTCGTCGAAGGTCTTGCCTTTGACGTAATCGGAAAAGTCTTTAGCACCCATCGTCTACTCCTTGCGGTAGATTCTCCGACTCCCTGGGATGGGCTGCTCTTTCCAGGCGCTCCGGCAAAAGCGGCGGGGCGTTCTTATAAAACGCAGGTCGAATTGTAACACAGGTAAGACGAAGGGTCAAGCGGAATGGAGGACCGCCAGCCGATGGTGCACCTAGTGGGCACGGGCGATGCCTTTGCTGCCGGCTTCATCCACTGATATCTGGAAACAGCGAGCATCCGCCGGCTCTACGTCATCTTCACCACGATGTCGCCGATGATGTTAGCGGCCTCATCCCCGCGGTCAGCGGCGTTGCTCAGGTGGCGGTAGATCTCGCGCATCTTGAGCATGTACACGATGTCGTCCACGTTCTTGGGACCCTTAAACAGGTCGGCGATGGCCTCCCGGTATACGCTCTCCACCCGATTCTCCAGGGCCTTGGCCCGGGCGGCATGTTCGGCAGCCAGGTTGGGCCGCTGCTTGATCTGCAGCACGCCGTGAACGATCTCCTCCGCCGCCTCCCGGAGGAGAGAGACCATGCGCTGGAGGTAGTTATTGGGCTCTACATCGAAGATGGTCATCTCGTCTACAGTGCTATAGGCGTAGTCCAGGATATCGTCGATGGCCCGGGAGAGGGCGAAGATGTCCTCCCGGTCGATGGGCGTCACGAAGGTGCGGTTCAGCTCGTCGATGAGGATGCGACGGAGCTCGTCTTCCTCCTTCTCCGACTGGGCTACCTTCTTGGCCCAGCGCTCCTCCTCGGCCTTCATGTACTCTTCCAGGGCCTCCATGCCCTCCTGAGTCTTCTGGGCCTGATCCATCAGGAGCCTCAAGAAGTTGCTTTGCCGTGGCTTGAAGAAATCTCTGAGTCCCATGATCGGTCCCCCGTTCAGCCCAGAAAACTGGCGATGGCAAAATATAAAAGGGCGGCCACCGCTGCCGAGGCGGGGATGGTGACGGCCCAGGCCATGACGATGCTATAGGCGACCTCCCACCGCACCTTGGAGAGCCGCTCGGCAGAACCCACGCCCATGATGGCCGAGCTCACCACCTGGGTGGTGCTCACGGGTCCACCCAAAAGTGCGCCGCCCAGGATCACCGCCGCTGAGGCGGCCTGAGCGGTGAAGCCGTGAACCGGCCGAACCTTGTACATCTTCCCGCCCAGGGTCTTGATGATGCGCCAGCCGCCGGTGGCCACTCCCAACGCGATGGCCCCGGCGCAGGCCACGATGACCCAGACCGGGACCACGAAGGCCTCTTCAAATCGCAAGGTGACCAACGACATGGTGATTATGCCCATGGTCTTCTGGGCATCGTTGGAGCCGTGGCTCAGGGCCAGGGCCACGGAGGTGAGTATTTGTGACCTCTTGAAAAACTGATTGACTCCCGGCGAGGCGCCGCGGGCCAGGAAAACCACCGAACGCATGAATAGATAACCGGCGGCCATTCCCAACGGCGGCGAGAGAAAGAGAGCCAGGAAGATCTTGGTGATGCCATCGAAATGGATGTGGCTGAGCCCGTAACCGGCAACCACCGCACCCGCTACGCCGCCGATCAATGCGTGGGAGGAGCTGGAGGGGATGCCGAAATACCAGGTCACCAGGTTCCAGGTTATGGCGCTCCCCAGGGCGGCGAAGACCACCGAGATGGTGACCGTCTCCGGGGTTACGATGTCCTTGCCGATGGTGGCGGCCACCGCCACGCCGAAAAGGAAGGGGCCAGCGAATTCAGCCAGGGAGGCAACGACCAACGCCCCCCAGGGCGGCAGGGCCCCCGAGGAGATCATGGTGGCGACGACGTTGGCGCTGTCATGAAAGCCGTTCAGGAAGTCAAATACCAGAGCGATAGCCACCAGAGAGACGAGCAAGATGATCGGGTCCAAAACGGTTGGCCACCTGTAAGACGAAATGCCGCCGTATTGTACAACAAGGCCTCGGTTTTCGCAACTTGCTCGGGCTATGTTATAATACTGCTGGGCGGCAAATCTGGTCTTCGAGAAACCATACCATGCGATGTCGGCATAGGGCCATCGAATTTGTGGCACCTCTGGGCCTGTTGGCCCTGACCCTTGTTTTCTTCTGGAAATTGCTTTTCACCAACCTGATTTACCCTGGCTACGACGCCTTTACCTATTTTTATCCCTACCAGGCCTACGCCGCAGAGGCCCTGCGGGACCTTCGCCTGCCCTTGTGGAACCCCCGGATCTTCACGGGAGTGCCCTTTCTCGCTAACCTTCAAGCCGGCCTCCTCTATTTGCCCAATTGGCCCCTGTTTCTGAGCACCTCCGTGCCAAAGGCCTACGCCTATTCGGTGGCGCTTCACGTTTTCCTGGCCGGCTGCTCCACCTATCTCCTGGCCCGACTCGGGCTGGGGCTGGGGCGTTACGGCGCTCTCTCGGCCGGGCTCGTCTTCATGTTCGGCGGGTTTCTGGCCGGGCAGGTGGGGCACATCAATCAGCTAAACGCCGCGGCCTGGTTGCCACTGCTCTTGCTTCTCGTTCATCTTGCTTGCTGCACCAGGCGATGGCGCTACGTCGTCCTGGCTGGCGTGTTCCTGGCCCTGCAGTTCCTGGCCGGGCACGCGCAGGAGTCGTTTATGACTATAGTGATCCTGGGCCGCTATGTACTCTGGAACGCCATCGGCCAGATAACCCTATCCTCGGCCGACGAGATCCCAGGGTGGGGCGCGGGCCTTCGCCGCCGATGGGCCAAGCTGTCGGGAGGGCTGCTGATCCTGGCGGCGGTGATCGTTATTG
>JACQYG010000155.1 GCA_016208345.1 Chloroflexota bacterium | reverse complement strand
TCGCTGTAGCCTAACTCCACCACATTGAAACTCCCGACCCGCTCCTCCACTGGCGCGCAGGGCATCCGATAACGTTGGAGCTCTATCTCCTCCTCGGTCCGCTCGATAGGCTCCACATGGGGCGAGGGCCCGGTCACCGTGTACTCCCGGGCCAGGGGCTGGCCTCTTAAATATTTATGGATCGATACGGCGGCGAGCTTCCCGCTGGCGATGGAGTCGGCGATGGTGGAGGGACCGGTGACGGCATCGCCGGCGGCGAAGATGCCCGGCCGCCCCGTGACCAGGGTCTCCGGGTCAACGATAATGGTGTTCCGCCGTGAGATGCCCAGCCCGTGATTCCTGGGCAGGAAGGAGAGGTCCGGCTCCTCGCCGACGGCCACGATCAGGCTGTCCAGCGGCATGATGAACTCGGAATAGGGGATAGGCATCGGCCGCCGCCGGCCGGTCTCATCGAATTCCCCCAACTCCATGGAGACGCACTCCAGGCTGGCCAGCCGGCTATCCCGGGAGAGGATCCTGGTGGGGCTCACCAATTCCCTGATCTCCACCCCCTCCTCAACCCCAGCCTCGATCTCCCGTTTCATCGCCGGCATCTCCGCCCTTGTCCGGCGGTAGAGGATAGAGATCTTCTTGCCGCCGACCCTCAGGGCCGTCCGGGCGGCGTCTATGGCCGCATTGCCCCCGCCGATGACCGCCACCCTCTCGCCCAATGGCACCGCCTTTCCCAGCTTTGCCATCTTCAAGAATTCTAGGGCATCTATGACACCAGCCGTTCCCTCACCGGGGATGTTCAGTTTCAGGCTCTTATGAGCGCCTACGGCCAAGAGGATGGCCTTATACCCCCGGGCAAAGAGGTCGTCCAAGGTGAGGCCTTGTCCCACCGCTGTGTTGGTCTGGATCTTCACCCCGGCCCTCTTGATGTTCTCGATCTCGGCCTCCATGATGCGCCTGGGCAAGCGGAACTCCGGGATGGCCCATGCCAGGTTACCGCCCATTATGGGCCCGGCCTCGAAGACGGTGATCTCGTATCCCAGGTTGGCCAGGTCATAGGCGGCAGCCAGGCCGGCCGGGCCGGAGCCAACCACGGCCACCCTCTCCCGCCCTGGCATCCTGGGCCGAGCCAGCGGCTTGATCCCCGCGCGCATGGCATAATCGCCGGCGAAGCGTTTCAGGCCTTTGATGGACAAGGCCTCGCCGCCGGTCTCGAGGGAACGGCAGCGATCCTCACAGGGGTGGTGGCAGATGTAGCCGCAGGCGATGGGGAATGGGTTCACCGCTCGGATGACCTCAAAGGCCTCCCGATATTGGCCCCTGGCGATATGGGCGATGAAGGTCGGCACGTCGGTCCTCACCGGGCAGTTATACTTGCAGGGGGCGAAGATGATCTTCTTGCAGACCATGGCTGGGCAGCGTTTGTAGCGGATGTGCTGCTCGTACTCGTCCCGGAAGTAGCGCAGGGTGGTCAATACGGGGTTGGGAGCCGTCCCGCCCAGGGCGCAGAGGGAGGTGTCCTTGACCGTGCTGGCCAGTTCCTCCAGCAGGGCGATGTGGCCTTCCTCCCCCCTCCCCTCGGCGATGTCGGTGAGGATCTCCAGCATCCGTTTGGTGCCCTCGCGGCAGGGGGTACATTTGCCACAGCTTTCATCTTTAGTAAAAGTCAGGAAGAACCTGGCCACGTCCACCATGCAGGTATCCTCGTCCATGACCACCATCCCGCCGGAGCCCATGATGGAGCCGGCCTGGGTCAGTTGCTCGTAGTCCACCTGAAGGTCCAGGAGAGAGGCAGGGATGCAGCCACCGGAGGGGCCGCCCGTTTGCACGGCCTTGAAGGCCTTCCCCTGGGGGACACCGCCGCCGATATCGAACACGAGCTGCTTTAAGGGAACGCCCATCGGCACCTCGGCCAGACCAGTGTTGTTGATCTTCCCCACCAGCGAGAAAACCATCGTCCCCTTGCTCTTCGCGGTGCCAATCCCGGCGAACCAATCCGGGCCCCGGGCGATGATGGCCGGAACGTTGACCCAGGTCTTGACGTTGTTGATGTTGGTGGGCTGGCCCCACAGCCCTACCTCGGCGGGATATGGTGGGCGGGGCCTCGGCTCGCCGGGCCTACCCTCGATGGAAGCGATGAGGGCAGTCTCCTCGCCACAGACAAAGGCCCCGGCGCCGCGGCTGATCTTGATGCTGAGATCGAAGCCGGAACCCAGGATATCCCGCCCCAGAAGGCCATACTCCTCGGCCTGGGCCAGGGCACATGTCAGGCTCTTGATGGCCAGAGGATACTCGTTGCGGACGTAAACGTAGCCCTCCCTGGCCCCAATGGCATAGGCGCCGATGATCATCCCCTCGATAACGCTGTGAGGATCGCCCTCCAGGATGCTCCGGTCCATGTACGCCCCGGGGTCTCCCTCGTCAGCGTTGCAGATGACGTACCTGGTCTCCCCCTTGGCCTGGCGGGTGGCCCGCCACTTCACCCCGGTAGGGAACCCGGCCCCACCCCGGCCCCGGAGCCCGGACTTGGTAATGACCTCGATGACCTCCTCCGGCTTCATCTCCGTTAGTACCTTGTAGAGGGGGAAATAGCCGCCCCGGGCGATGTACTGCTCGATGTCCTCCGGGTCTATGAAGCCACAGTTCCGCAGCACGATCTTCCGCTGCCTGGCATAGAAGGGGAGGTCCTGGTAGAAGGGGACCGCCTCTAACTCGGGTGCCTCTCCGTCCAGGGGATAGGCGTGCCAGAGGTCTTCCAGCACGTACTCCTCCCTGGCCATCTTGGCCAGCGCCAAGTCGCCTCTGAAGCGGCCCTGGGCCAGTTCGGCCACCAGTTCGGTGGCTTTGGCCGGGGTCATCTCCGCGTAGAGGACCCTGGGCTTGCCCGGCACGAGCACGTCCACCAATGGCTCCTTTTGGCAGAGACCAAGGCAGCCGGTTTTGGCCAGGGCGGCCTCCAGGCCCTGCCGCTCCGCCTCCTGTGCCAAGGCCTTATAGACCTCTCTGGCCCCGGTGGCCACGCCACAGGTGGCCAGGCCGACGGTGATCTTGGTCACGTCGGGGTAGAGCCCCTTAAGCCCTCTCCTCTTGGCCTCTTGCAGGTCCTTGAGAGCCCTGATCCTCATCGCCTCATCTCCTATGCGGGCACTAAACGTGTCCCCGGGCGTGTTCCTTTAGCATGGCCTCGAGCTTGAGGGGATTCATCTTGCTGTAGTATTTCCCGCCGATGACCACCAGGGGCCCCAGGGCGCAGCCGCCCAGGCAGTACACCTTCTCCAGGGTGAAGAGGCGATCCCCCGTGGTCTCCCCGGCCTGGATGCCCAGGTCTCTCTGCAACTTCTCCAAATTTCGCTCCCCCCCACGCACATGGCAGGCCGTCCCCAGGCAGACGTTAATGAGGTACTTGCCCCTGGGCTTCAGGCTGAAGGCCTTATAAAAGGTAGCGACTCTCAGGATCTGGCTCAAGGGAATGCCCAGCTCCCCGGCCACCTGAGCCAGCGCCTCTTTAGGGAGATAATTATACTCCTCCTGGATGTCCTGGAGGATCGCCACCGTGGCCCCCTTCTCGTCTCTGTACCTCTCGATGATCTCGCCAACCCTATCAAGGCTCATTTTGCACTCCATCTGCTTTCTTTACTAGTTAAAGAATGCTGACTAATCGTTAACTCGCCCCGCCTGATAACCTTGTGGGCCGGGACAGTACGAGAGAAGCAGACCTCCCAGCAGATGCCGCAGCCTGTACATTTGGACAGGTCCACATAGCGCTTCTTCTTCTTGATCCTGACCTTGAAGTTCCCCACGTATCCGGAGATCCCTACCACCTCGCTATAGGTGAAAAGCCGGATGTTGGGATTCTGGCCCACCGCCACCATCTTCGGGGTCAGGATACAGGCGGCGCAATCCAAGGTGGGAAAGGTCTTATCGAACTGGCTCATGTGTCCGCCGATGGAGGGCTCTCGCTCCACCAGGTAGGCCACCTTGCCAGAGCTGGCGATCCGGAGTGCCGCCTCGATGCCGCTGATCCCCCCACCTACGATGAGGGTAGCTGGGTTGACCGGCACCTCCTTGACATCCAGGGGCTCGTGAAGGGCCACCCGCCAGGCCGCCGCGGCGATGAGCTGTTTGGCCTTTAAGGTCGCTTCCTCCCGGTCTTCGGTGACCCAGGAGCAGTGCTCCCGGATATTGGCCATCTGGAGGAGAAAGGGGTTAAGGCCGGCGTCCGCCACGGCCCGCCGGAAGGTGACCTCATGCATCAGGGGCGAGCAGGCGGAGACCAC
This sequence comes from Chloroflexota bacterium, assembly GCA_016208345.1. Taxonomy (GTDB): domain Bacteria; phylum Chloroflexota; class DTOL01; order DTOL01; family JACQYG01; genus JACQYG01. The sequence goes on along the minus strand of JACQYG010000155.1, from coordinate 1,500 downwards.
CACCCTGGTCAAATCAAGTTCTTTAATGTCCTGCTTGATCAGCCCCTGGCCGGGGTCAGAGCACATGTATCGGTAATCGCGAGCGATGGCCACCCCCGGCAGGCCGCCGGCGAAGCGGACCACCTCCTGGATATCCACCGTCCCGGCGATGTTTGTCCCGCAGTGACAGACGTAAACCCCAATGCGCTCGTTCATTTCTGCCTCCAAAGCCGCCAGGAGTCCGAGGGGGCTATCCCCTATCCCCTGTCATCGCTCCGCCAGCTTGTAACCGGCCAATACCCTCTCCGTCGGCACCAGTTCCATCCCCAACCCCAGCTCCCTCCTGGAGAGCCCCAGGGCCGCGCCCACCAGTTGGGTGAAATAGACAATGGGCAGGGAGTAGTTGGCCTTGAACTTCTTATTGATCTTCCCCTGGTAGGCCTCCAAATTTATGTGACAGAGGGGGCAGACCGTCGCTATGACCTGGGCCCCATTCTCCACGGCGCAGGCGAAGAGATCCCTGATCAGCCTTAAGGCGATGCCCTCGTTGGTGCTAACGAGCATGCCGCCACAGCACTTGGCCTTGAGGGGAAAGTCCACCACTTCGGCCCCCAGGTGGGAGAAGAGGCGATCCATGCTCACCGGGAACTCTCGATCATCAAATGTACCATAAGGGCGGCTAACCTGGCAGCCATAATAAGGGGCCACCCGCAGGCCCCCTAACCTGTTGACTGCCTTTTCCGCAATGGACTCCAGGCCCACGTCATGGACCAGGACATCCAAGAGATGGCGGGCCCAGACCCCACCGCTATATTGCAGGCCGACTACGGCCAAGGCCTCGCTGACCGCCCTCCGGAGGTCTTCGTTCTCCGCCATATAACGGCTAGCCTTATTGAGAACGGTGAGGCAGGCGCTACAGACGGTCACTAGGTCCCCACCACCCTGCCTCTCCGCCAGTGCCAGGTTCCGGGAGGAGATGACAAAGGAACTGAGCTCCCGAACCGACATATAGGCCGTGGCGCCGCAGCAGTTCCAGTCGTCCAGCTCCACCAGTTCCACTCCCAGGGCCCGCCCCACCGCCCGGGCGGAGAGGTCATAGGCCTTGTTGCTGGTCGTCGGGGAACACCCAGGATAGTACAGATAGCGCATCACGCTGCCTCCCGTTCTCTAACGTGCTGCAGCATCTTGGCCAGATCATTCCTTCCTCTGACCCTCTCTGGAAAAAGGGGTAGCCGCCGGCGACGCAGGAGCCTTAAGCCCAGGGACGCTGTTCCCAGGAGCTTAAGGGGATCGGTGCGGAGGAAGAGGCGGGCCAAAAGCTCGGTCTCGAAGTTTCGACCATACCGATCCACGATATCCAGGAATGTGGTGGAGAGGACCGGCGTCATGCCGCCCCGCACGTACAACCCGTACTCTATCCCCAAACGCTTCAGCTCATACATTATGTCCGTCAGCTTGATGCCGCTGGGACAACGCACGGTGCAATAATAGCAGGAGGCACAGAGCCAGACGGTGTTGCTC